>JBJENR010000085.1:0-12747 GCA_051880315.1 Acetatifactor sp. | reverse complement strand
TCTCCGTTATTGTGCGGATATATAACAGAAGAAGACAAAGTAAACATACGGCAGGTAAAGTCACTGAGGGAGGAGCAGTTGATGTTGCCGGGCACGGCTGCTGATTGACAGCAGCCGGATAGTATGCTATTCTACAAAAGAAATAACTGCTTATGCAGACAGGAAAGGAGAATGTGCGATGACTAAGAACAGTGAGGTAATGGAAGCGTAAATTGAATCAAGGGTACAGGCGACAGAAGGGGGATTCCCTTGACGTGCGGTACCGTTTAGGTAGCCTTTCGTGAATACTATGACTTTCGGTTGTAGCACACTTTAAAGGTGTGTTATTTTTATGCCCAAAATAACCGCAGGGATAGTCTCATACAGGGTGCTTTCTGCGGTATTTTTGTGCCCTTTTTTCAAGACAAATTTTGAAAGGGGTGTTGTATATGGAAAAATTGCATGTGAAAGAGAAAGCGATAACAAAGAAGGTAACGAAGGACATAACAAACATAACGAAGAACAATTTAAGTAACATCATGAAGATGACAACAACGGAGGAAAGCAAACATGAATATGAAAGATTATGGGTTTACACCCAATATGGTAACCGAAAATGAGAAAGGAATTCCTGCAAGAGTTATAGCAGTACACAAGGAACGTTATGCGCTGATCTGCGAATATGGAGAAACCTATGGCAGATTAAAGACAAAGGAGTATTATGGCGGTTATGAAGAATTCCCCACAGTTGGTGATTTTGTGAGGATAGATTACATCCCGGGCAGCGACAGCAGAATCATTGCCACATTACCCAGAAAAACTTTCTTTTCCAGACGTGACCCGGATGTTGGACGGGGAGAGCAGATCGTAGCAGCAAATTTTGATTACGTGTTTATCATGCAGTCCCTGAATCAGGATTTTAACGAAAAGAGGTTGGAGAGATATTTGACACTTACTTTGCAGTCCGGTGCTGTTCCGGTAGTGGTGCTGACGAAAGCAGATTTGGTGGAGGAACAGGAACCATACATCAGATGTGTGGAGCGGGTTGCGACCGGAGTAAAGCTGCATGTAATCAGTTCCAAGAGCGGATTGGGGCTGGAGGAACTGAAAAGTTATTTAAAACCGGGTAATACAGTTGCGCTTTTAGGTTCCTCCGGTATCGGAAAATCCAGTCTGGTAAATGCTCTGACAGGGCAGGAGCTTATGAAGGTAAACGGCATTCGTGAGGATGACAGTAAGGGACATCATACAACAACCCATCGACAGTTGATTATGCTGAAAAACGGAGCTATGATAATTGATACGCCCGGCATGCGTGAACTGGGAATGTGGGACGTCTCCGAAGGATTGGGAGAGGCTTTTGCGGATGTGGAGCAATACATAGGAAGGTGTAAGTTCAGTAATTGCAGGCATCTGTCCGAACCGGGCTGCGCCATCAAGGCAGCGATTGCGTCGGGCGATCTGCCGAAGGAACGTTGGGACAGTTATTGCAAGTTGAAAAGGGAAGCGAAATATTCCGACATCAAAGACATTCGTATGAGAGAGAAATATATGCGAAAGAAAGGATTTGTGAAAAAGAGTGACCGATTAAAAAACATAAAAAGTTAAAAACATACCAACCTTTCATAAATCCCATACACTATATAAGTATACAGCGTAGAATACTCAAACAAGCCCTGCGGCATATGTTTTTTGGATAATTTATTAGTTGACATTGACACTGCGTCAACTGATATAATATAGATGAGGTGATAGGGCGAGTTAGTCAAGCTTTATAAACAGTTTAGCCGGCAAATGACAGGCAGAATTAAATTTGTATTTCATGGCGAGATAATACATGGTTTATGGCTTCAATATTGTGAGGAAGGGAAGACTAAAATGGAGAAAAAAGTATATATGCAGGTATTTCTTACATGCATTGTTGTGTTACTGTGTGGATGTGGAAGGGGGACGAATGGGACAACATCAAGTGCAAGCTCGGATACAGTCATCCTGGAAGACGCAATTTTGAATTCTGCGGAAGCTGGCTTGTCGACTCATGCGCCTGAACAAGACATTCAGCCGGTTACAAATACTGAATTGTATGATTATATGATTGAGCAGTGGATGAGAGGAGATGTTTCAAAGCTATACGCATATGCATCTGATGAGATAAAAGAACTAGTTAACGTCGAACGTTTCAACTTTATGTTTATGACATTAAATTCTACGTTTGGAGATATTTTGGAGATTAAAAATGAAAGCGTTTTTATGTACGGAGATATTGCTGTTCATACTGCAACGCTGGTATTTGAAAACGTTGAGGCTGATATTAAGATATATATAGAAAAACTACAAATAGTAGGCTATAATTCGGATGTACGTTTTCAGAAAGCATTCGATAGAGAATGCCAAGAGGGGATAATTGAATCCTATTTTTTGCTCAAAAGCGGAGATTATCTTCTGAATGCGGTATATACCCATACAGATAATAGCGATGCACCATCTGTATTGCTTATCCCGGGGTCCGGTGTGTCAGATTACAATGAAACAATTGGATTACTGCCGACCTTTGAAGATATTGCGTTGGAATTGGCAAAACGTGGTGTTAACTCTTTACGATTTGAGAAGAGAACAAATCGGTATCCTTCAGAATGGACAATTAAGTCGGGCTTGGATGAGGAGTACTTTATAGATTGTAATGCTGCTCTTGAATGGCTCAAAAAAAACAACGAAACAGGTGAAATCTTTGTACTTGGGCATAGCTTAGGGGTCCAAATTGCGGTTTCTCTCGCTGAACAGAATGAGGTTAGTGGTTTAATTCTTTTTAACGGTTCAGCTCGTCATCTTGCTGAAATTGCGAAAGATCAGTATTGTGATATGGATCCGGCGAATTCTTTATATTATCAACAATTAATGGATGGAGCAATGAATTCAACGTGGGATACTGCCAAAGGACTTTTTTATTTTAACTGTTCGGATTTTTATTGGGCGGATTACAATAGTCTTTCAACCATTGATACACTTAGAAATGAAGGAACGCGAACGCTGATAGTGAACAGCCTGCTAGACCATCAGTTGTATGATGCAGATATAGAACTGTGGCAGAAGGAATTTGCAGAAGACAAAAATGTAACTATAATGGTTTACGATGATATCAGTCATTTTGGGTACAAGATTGACACACTTGATCCCTCCTCAATATATAATGCTACGGCTTTTCCAAATGAGTTGGCTGATACCTTTGCGGAGTTTTGCAAATGACGGGAAATGCCCTTATGCATGGAAATCACCGGGGCAATTCTCGGTAAGATACAGGTAAGCAACAAATGTTTTGAAGAGATAACCATCCATTATACCCGTATGGTACGAGTAAGCTCAGCAACAGGATTATTATGCAAAGAGGCAGGTCATATGGGTGATTCGCTAAGTAGTGATATTCAGGGGGCATTATAATGATATATACAATTTCTGAGAATATAGTAATTATGCTGCTGACTGTATTGGGACTGTTCCACTGTGAATCACCCCTGTTTTTTTTGATGGCTGCATCCGTAATTATGATACTGGTAACATATCAGTCTTTTTCGGATGAGTATGACAGAAGAATGACGGCAGTAAGTCTTGTTTTGATGACTGTGTATGCTGTATTGTCAGGTAATTTTACAGGATTTTTGGTTTTCTTTTTTCTGAGGGATGTAAAGCTGTATCTGCGGGTATTCATTGGCACATTGCTTTTCCTATTTGTTGAATTGGTGATATATCAGCACATATCAGGTGCTATGTGCCTCCTTTTTACTATTTTCCTGATAATTTCGTTTCTGCTTTTCATGTTCCTTTACAGCATGATTCAGCGGGCAGAAGAAAGAAGAGCAAATGAAAAGGAGAGAATCATTGCTTCAAATATTAGCGAAATGCATGAAAAAAGGTTAAATGAACAGTTGGTAATGCAAAATTATATCGTTGAAAAAAATGCCAGGCTGGTGGAGAGGGAAAATATCAGTAGAAATATACATAATAGTGTAGGCCATTCCATAACGGCTGCCATCATGACTTTAGATGCAGCGGATATGCTTTATGATTTGAAGCCGGAGGAAGCAAGGAAGAAGATGAATGATGCCAATGAGCGAATACGGGGAAGTCTGGAGTCTATAAGAAGAGCGGTTCGTGTTTTGGATGAGGAGAATGTGGAGCTTACCGCAGAGGAACTAAAAGCGGAATTAGATATGATTATTACTGAATTTGTAATGGATACCAGCATACAGATTCGGACAAATTACAGCGAGATTAGGGGAGAGATAAAAATACCACATGATCATGTCGTATTTCTCACAGGAGTTTTACAGGAAATGTTAACAAATGGGGTGAAGCATGGCAATGCCGGTGAGTTTATGGTGGTTCTTCTGGGGGATTCAGCGCATGTCAGACTGGAGATATCAGACAATGGACATAGTGATTTTGAGGCTTCGAACAGTAAACAAAGGATAGAAAAAGGTTTTGGCATAAAAAAGATTATTTCCTACGCGGAAAAATGTGGGGGAAAAACAGAATTTAAAAATGAAAATGGTTTTATGTCAATGGTTGAGCTTCCCATTGTGTCCGGAGAATAAGGAGCAGGAATATGTATAAAGTATTGTTGGTAGATGATGAAGATTTGTTATTGGATAGCCTGGAGATTATTTTGACGTTGAATGACATGGAAATAGTTGGCAAGGCAAATGATGGAACAGAAGCATTACGCATTTTGGAAAGGACAAGTGAAAACTGCGATATTGCACTTGTGGACCTGAATATGAAAGGGATGGGCGGAATAGAACTTATCAAAATATTAAAGGAGAAATATGCAAGTATTAAAATATTGGTACTTACAACCTTTTATGACGATAAGTATATAACGGAGGCCATAGCAGGGGGAGCAGATGGCTATCTGTTAAAGGACAGCGGTAAGGAGGCGATTCTGGGTGCTATCACACAGATTTTAAGTGGAATTACCGTGTTGGATCAAAAAGTAATGGCGCGTCTTACAGAGCTCATGACAGCTCATCTTGGAAGAGGTACAAGGGCAGGTGCGGTTCATGACGAAGTCAGTCATGCTATATATGATATTTCCAATGAATTGACAGGCAGAGAAAAGGAGATATGTTCCCTTATGGTGGAAGGACTAACCAATAAGCAGATTGCAGACAGGTTGTACATTTCAGAGGGTACAGTAAAAAACTACATATCAAATATCTATGATAAGACGGGAATTCATGACAGAGTAAAGCTCATTGTAGAATTGAAGAAATAATATATATTGGGACTGTAGTCATATAAAAATATGACCACAGTCACTTTTTTTATTTGTTCCCAAAGTTTAGTATAACAATATACGAATTAAGGAGGACGCAATGAAGAGCAGGCTATCGGCACTAAAGTTTGTGAAAAACAATAAAAGACAGGTTTGGGTTATGATTATTGCATTGTCATTGACATTTATGACGATGTATCTTATTAATTTTTTATTTCTGACAACCCAGGAGAGTTTTAAGACACTATTTATAGAGCAGCCAAAGAAGGTGGCTTTCGTCGATCTTACCCTGGAGACAATGGGCGTGGACAGAGCTTCCTGTTCCTCTGATGAGGAGCTATATCAAAAGACAGATGAGGCTCGAAAGAAAATTGCTGAAAAATTGAAAGCACATGAAGGAATCCGCGATGCCATTTACACACAGTGTCTGTATGCAGGATATCAGGGAATCATCGGAGGCGTTGGCTATGACTTCCCGCTTTTGGAGGAAAAGCTTATCCCGGGTTTTCTGGAACATATGGATGCAAGGCTTATAGAGGGCAGAATGCCTGAGGGCTCCGGAGAAATTCTTGTGGATGAAAAAGTTCTTAAAAACAAGAAGATGAAGATAGGCGGTTATTTCAATGAATCGTCCTACGGGCAGGTATTTAAGGTGGTAGGAGTGATTGAATCGGATTATCTTACTTGTGTCGGAACTCCTCAGGGCTACACCAATTCCGGGTGGTATATGGTTGTTTTGTGTGACGAAGAAAATTCGGATATGACAAAGGTGCTGAACGATATCGGAATTCACCCAACAGAATATGATACCATTTTTGATTCCGTAGACTGGGCCAAAATGTATAAGGAGTTGGTTACAGATCAGCTGGATACAGCCCTGCTGGCTATTCTGATCGTCGTAATTATCTTCCTTGCTATTTCGATTCTTGTTGCATATATTTCCTTTATGAGAGGCAGGGTAAATGAATATTGCTTATACGCGTCCATAGGGTTTGCCAGGAAAGATATCTATGGGATGATTATGAGAGAAATCCTTATAATCTTTGGCATCAGTATCGTATTAGGTGCAGTCGTCACCATTGTGATAATGCTTCTTATGGGGCGTTTTGTATTAGATAATCTGGGACTTATTTATCACTATTTTTACCCGGAACATTTACTGCGCATTATAACGGCATTTTTGATGATTGTAGGTTTTTTGCAGATACCCATTTCAGTAACCATTAATAATATCAAGACTATGGATATGATAGAAGAATAGGAGACGCATTATGTTTGAGATAAAAGAAGTGAGTATGATTTATGATATGAATTCAGATGAAAAGATGTATGCCCTGAATGGTTTTAATCTGACGCTTCCGGATTCCGGACTTGTCGGAATCATTGGCCCTTCCGGAAGTGGAAAAAGTACACTTATGTATGTTATGTCTACCCTTAAAAGGCCAACAGAAGGCAGTATTGCCTACAATGGACAGGAGCTTACAGGGCTTACAAATAAGCAGAGGGAAAATCTGAGAAGAAATGAATTTGGCTTTGTATTCCAGAAACACTATCTGGTTCCGTATATGACCGCTATGGACAATGTGACAGTTGCCGGTATTGGCAGCAGAAAAGAATTGGAAAAAGAGGCGGCAGAGCATCTGAAGGCTTTGGGATTAAAGGAGAGAGAGTTTGGTAAGCGTCCTTCTAAGCTTTCAGGAGGACAGTGTCAGAGAGTTGCCATCGCCAGGGCTATGATTAATAATCCCAAGGTGATATTTGCGGATGAGCCAACCGCATCCTTAGATCATGAAAATGCATTTAATGTTATGAAAATACTAAAAAAATATTCTCAGGACAGGTTGGTTATCGTTGTAACTCACGACAGGTCCGTGCTTTCAGACGTAGATATGTTGGTGGAAATGTGGGATGGCAGGTTAAGTAATATTTTGATATCGAAAACGGAAAGGGAAAAAGATGAATAGAGTAAATCCATTTTCAGCAGTCTATTATATGAAAGAAAATAAGGGCAGAACGTTTCTTTGCATATTTATGATGATTCTTGCAACTCTTATGTTTTTGGCCGGAAACTATATTCATTCAGAACTCTATACCTTTGAAAAGGAATTTGAATATTCTGATAAGCTTGTGGTGGCCGGTTTACAGAGTACGGATGAAGAATATAAGGATTTTGCGGCATTTAAAAGGCTGGTATCGGAAGATGAAAAATTAGAGTATGTAGATGCTTCAGCCTTTGGATTTTCCGGCATGCAGCATGGTACGGTACTTAATCTTGAGATGGGCGGATGGGCTTATGTGTTTAACTCTGTTGAGGATATGAAGAAGGTATTTTCGCATTTGGGAATTCAGGGAGATTTCTCAAATTGTAAGCATCGAAGCATGATTATCAGTCAGGATTTCGCAAATAATAAGGGCATCAGGATAGGCGATAAGCTGGACCATAGCTTTGATTCTAACATTGATGGAGAGTATACGGTAGACGCAATTATTGAGGATGGGAGCTTTTGTACTTTTTATGTTTATGAGGATGATGACCATCTGGGACGTCTCTATATATACAGTGATACTATGGAGGGAGAAGAGCTCTATGGCTATGTAAAGAAGCTGGCAGGAGATAAAAAGGTTCAGATATCAAAATCAGAGAGAGACATTGTATTGCCACAGTTCTACGTGTTTTATGTGTTGTTTTACACCATTGATATACTTATTGCCATTGTGCTTGCTGTTACCGTAAACTCAGTCATAACCGGTCAGTATCTGAAAAGAACCTATGAATTTGGTGTTTACAGAGCACTTGGCAGAAGCAGAAAGGAAGTAAAGAAAAAAGTGGCAGCAGAGATAATGTCTATGAATCTTATTGCCTGTGTGGTCGGGTTTTCTTCCATATTTCTGTTTACTTATATTATCAATGAATTGGTTTATATGCAGAAAGGCCTGCATTTATTATTCTTCTCAAAAACAGGTTGGATAGGATTTATTCTATGCGATATTTTGATCATAGTACCACTTATTTTATCTAAGGGAACGTTGATGAGCAAGGCAGATGTGACAGAATTCTAAAGGACATGGAAGAATAATACTTTAAAAGCGAAAGGTAACAAGCTGACTGAGGTAAAATTCACGATTCATAGCATAAAATATAGCAATAAATCATATAAAAAGCAGTTGAAAAGGTGTTTTCGGAATGGTACACTTCTCTTGAAAGCATCTTTTCTTTTGCACCTTTTGGTGCGTCCTAAGTCATTCAGTTTATCTAAAAGGAATCCGTGCTTTTACAACAAACGTGCTACGGTGATGGATGGTTTTACTAGTTCAATGGAGGCATTTGTATGGAGAGGCAATATACCAGAATTGATTCTGTCAGAGAGCTTCTTGACAGAGATTTGAAGGCGATAACGGATGAAGAACTCAAAAGATGTGCTTATAATCTGAGGAGGACCTTACCTGCGTGTGTGAAGCAATTCAGAATCACAGCAGGAAAAATGAGAAGGGGATTCCCTTTGAGGAAATGCTGAAGGATGCAGATGTGCTGCATTTTGTTAACTGCCATAGGCATAGGTGAGGGATGATATTTACGATGGGAGAAAAAGAATGAATCAGCTTGTGTATCTTGTATACCCGATGCTTGTTGTGGTTTTGGTATGGGGAGGTCGGATTTATCGACGAAAACAATGGAATGAGGAGTGTTTTTCACTGAGGCAGATGAAGGCGGTGCAGGGGTTTGCAGCACTGTGTATTATTCTGCATCATATCGGACAGAAGACCTGTGCATGGTGGCTTCCCCCACAGCAGATTATTCCCGGGCTGGAAATCTTTGTGCCTATCGGATATCTGTTGGTGAGCATCTTTCTGTTCTGTTCCGGCTATGGTCTGTATCGGAGTTACCGCTTAAAAGAAAATTATCTTGATGGCTTTTGTCGGAGGCGTATCCTGCCTGTGGCAGTGACCGCGTATATAGTGAATCTTCTTTATTTTGGTGCAAGAATGATTATGGGGGAGAAGATGACGGTGAGCAGAGCAATCTGCTATCTGACAGGAATACGACTTTGCAATACCAACGGGTGGTTTGTTTATGCGATGCTGATCCTTTATCTGGGGTTTTATTTGGCTTTTCGGTTTTGTAAAAAGGAACGAAATGCGTTTCTGGTGACTACTCTTGTGGTCTATGTTTATATCTGGCTTGGGACCTGTGTGAACCACAATGACTGGCTTTTTTGCGGTGAGTGGTGGTACAATTCTGTGAATGCTTTTTTGGCAGGGCTTATTTTTGCAAGGTTCGAAAAGCCTGTAACGGAGCATGTAAGGAAACATTATGTACTGTATCTGATTCTTGCAATTGTTCTTTTCATGCCCCTATTCATGACAGGAGAGGCGGTACAGTCTACTTTTTCTTACTATGGGGAAAACTTCGGTGCGAGTCATATCGTCCTTCGCAGGTGGATCTGCCTTATTGCGCAGATGTTGATTGGCTTTGATTTTCTATGTATTGTTTGGTTGCTTGGGATGAAGATAAGAATCGGGAATCGGGTGCTTGATTTCCTTGGGACCATCACTTTTGAACTGTATTTGGTACATGGCTTGTTTGTGGAATTGTTCAGCAGATCCTTCTTGGGTTTCCTGAAGCCGGTCTATTTCTGCAGCAATGTGGTATTGTACATACTCATTGTCGCAGTTCCTTCAATACCGCTTGCACTTCTCTTAAAGAGAGTAGTAGGGAGGATGGTGAACAAAATGAGTGCTAAGCGGCATTCTTCTCTTCTTGAAACAACCATGAACACCAGAGATTTGGGCGGATATGAGACAGGCACTCCCGGTGTGAAGACAAAATATAACAGAGTCTATCGAAGTGATAAACAGAATTATCCTTCGGAGCGAGACATTGATTTTCTGAAAAGCAATCAGGTCACGACCATAATTGATATGAGGGGAGCGGAGGATATTACAAAAAGTCCCAGTGGATTTGCGCAAAGAGAAGGGTTTAGATATCTTAATTTTCCCATTGAGGAAGGAAGCCATGTGCCGGAAAGCGTAGCTGCCGTTCCCGGCAGTTATATGGAGATTGCACATTCCAAAAATATATCCCGGGTATTTCATGCCATCGCGGAAGCCTATGCCGGAGTCATGATAAACTGTTCTGCCGGAAAAGACAGAACCGGAGTAGTCAGTGCACTGTTGCTTTCCTTATGTGGAGTGAGCAGAACGGATATCATTACCGATTACATGATTACCAAAGAGTGTAATAGGGAGAGATTTAAAATGGTGCGTAAGAATCTGCCGGATGTGGATATCAATATAGTCATTCCCAGGGAAAGCTTTATGAGTGACTTCCTGGATTTGTTGTATGCGCGGTATGGATGTATAGAAAACTATTTTGATGCCATTGGCGTGGATTCGGCGGTTCAAACTGCCATCAGGGAAAAAATGCTTTCGGAATAGTCAGGCGGGCTTAAAATGTGTGGTATTTTGTCCCGGATTTTAGGATAAGGAACACGGGGGTAAACGCCGGGGAAATCGAGTATTGTAGAAGATTGGTACGGACAGTGAGTGACGGAATGAAGATAGCTATTGTAGATGATGAAAAGAATGAGCAGGAAATCATAGTAAAGTATATAAGTGAATGGGCAGAGGCTAAGAATGAACTGGTGGAGTTTTTGTGTTTCCAAAGTGGCGAAAGTTTTCTGTTCTCGTGGGAAGATTCCAAGGATTACAATCTTCTGATTCTTGATATAGAAATGGGTAAAATGAATGGTCTGGAGTTGGCAAAAAAAATACGTTTAGAAGATAAATATATTCCAATTATGTTTATCACCGGGTATGATGAATATATACATTATGGTTATGATGTTTCAGCACTTCATTATTTGATAAAGCCGGTAAATAAAGTAAGATTGTTTCAGGCACTTGATAAGTTAGCTGAGAGGGGAGAAGAGGCAAAAAATCTTATATTGAATTCGGTAAATGGAGTAAGGCGTATTCAGGAAAGTAATGTGTTGTATGTAGAGGCAGCAGGACACGGAAGCGTTATACATACAGTTGATGAGGTGATTTCGTTAAAAGAATCCCTTGGAGAAATTGAAAAGCGAGTAACCTTCAAGGGTGAGATAATCAAATGTCACAGGGCATATTTGGTAAACTTGAGATTTGTTTCTGCTATTCAGAATACAAATCTTATGTTAGACAATAGTGAAAAGCTTCCGGTTTCCAGAAGTCAGATGAAATATGTCCAGCAGGAATTTTTAAGATACTATAAAAGAAAATAGGGATGAATAAAATGAACCTGATAATAGGCGTAGCCATTGTGGTGATTATGTTACTAAATATTTGTCTGTGGTTGTTTTTTATGCCATGGTACGTTGATAAGAAAATCAGTCGTTTTCAGAATGAGTTAGTGGATAAGCATTACACCGAGGTTGAGATCATGTATCGTAAGATGCGTGGATGGAGACATGACTACCATAATCATATTCAAGTATTAAAAGCCCATATGGAGCTTAGTCATTATGATGAAGCAAAGATGTATCTGGATATGCTAAATGATGATCTGACCACAGTTGATACAGTTATAAAGACCGGTAATGTTACGGTGGATGCCATTTTAAACAGCAAGCTCACCATGATAAAGGAAAGAGGAATCAATGTGGATGCAACGGCAATTGTTCCGCAGAAGGTTCCTTTTTCAGGAATTGACTTATCTGTACTGATTGGAAATCTTTTGGATAATGCTATGGAAGCATGCATGCAGATTTCGAATGAAGAGGAACGGTTTATAAGAATTTACATAGACATCGTAAAAAAGCAATTATATATTTCAGTTACTAATTCCATGAATGGAAAAGCAAAGAGAAGAGGAGTGCAGTACCTTTCGACAAAGTCAGGAGTTCATGGCTTTGGACTTCTTCGAATTGATAGAATTGCTTCAAAATATGGTGGATTTATCAATAGACAGAATGAAGAAGGGGTATTTGCAACTGAAGTTATGTTGCCGCTATTAACGTAAAATAATTAAAAAATGCAATTCATGCGTGTGGAGATACCATTCGTGCGGAATTGCTTTTTTTATTTCGCTATATGATATATTGCGGTATGTAAACAAGGAAATACGGTAACTGTACGTACACTAAACAGATACACATACAAGCTAAGAAAAATGAGGAAACATTTGAAATGAAGTACACAAAATATTCATTAATAAGAAATCTGACTTTTCACCTAAAAAGTGCGAAACAATGGAACAAGTGGGTATGTTATTTTCAGTTTTTAGAAGTGATTCCAAATATGGTAGCAACGTTTCTTGGAATCTGGCTCCCATCGCTAATTGTATCTGAATTACAGGAGAAAGCATCACTTAAGGTTTTGATGACAAGTATTATCATTGTTTCCCTGGGAATGCTGGTAAGTAATGTGATTGATGCCGGTATGTCACAGTATTTGTACCGTAATGGATTGTCATTAACTCTATATTATGACAAACTGGCTTTTGAAAAAATTATGAGGATTAG
>JBJENR010000084.1:0-3342 GCA_051880315.1 Acetatifactor sp. | reverse complement strand
TATTTCTCAGTTACGTCATTTCGAGATGGAACCCCCGCAGGTGTTCATACCTTGAAGAGTTGTCTCTCTCGCATTAATCGCTTAACTAGGGTTGTTTCATGAATGAAAATTGAATAAGTCAGAAGTACTTGAAAAAACTGAGAAATCTGCAGTTATACAAATTTGCAGATTTGCTTGCCTTTTTCCATATGTAGAGGTATAATAGAATTATAGCAGGAGTATATTATACTCATATATGAAAGGAAGGTTTTATATGAAGAATGAAACAGTATATCCGGAATGGGTACAACAGCAACGAATAAAAGGAACCACTGTAAAAAAGGTAGGAAATACCTACTACCTCTATAAAAGAACCTCAAAAAGAGTACCGGGCAAAAAATATCCCCAGCCAGTTGATACATATATAGGCATTATTACCCCGGATGGAATTATTGAACGTAAAAGACAACAGCTTGCCACGACATCTATTAAGGTAAAAGAGTATGGATTTTCCAAGGCAGTATGGGATTCCTGCCCGGATGACTGGAAAAAAGCAGTCGGCGAAGGATGGGAAGATAAATTGGCATGCATGATTATGAAGGCATCACCGGAATCATATCTTTCCGTGGACATGGATGTCAAAGGAGGAGATGAACTGTCTTTTTCTGTTGCCAGTCAGGCAGGGATGCTCTCACGAAGGTTCTATAAAAAGTATGGTGTGGAATTCAGCAGTCTTGAAATCCTGAAAACCATATATCTTGTTTATATAGAGAACCATGCCTTTGTTTCTGAAATTACAGATGAACAGATGAGGCTGTTGAAAAAGATTTCTGTATCATTGGAGTATAAATAAAGACGCAAAGGAACTGATCTATTACATGCGTATGGTAATAGATCCGAGATGTGGAAGGAAAACAAAGCATGATCATGCAGAGATTCTGACCTACCTTGTAGTCGGTTATCTGGCAGGAAGGGATTCCGTCCGCAGATGCCTGAAATGGTGTGAAAATCATATAGACTTTTTAAAACAGCATCTGGAACTTAAGAACGGGATTGCATCACCGGCAACAGTATCGAGGATTCTCGGGAATATTGATGAAGAAATTTTTTGTCTGGCATTTATAGAGTGGATGACGGGAATCCTAAATACGAAAGGAATAAACATAGCAATAGATGGAAAGGCACTATGTGGAAGCACGGAAAAGATCAGGAACAGACAGGCACCATATATCCTAAATGCAATTGATACAGCTACGGCTCTTGTAATAGCGCAGCTTCCAATCGCAGAAAAGGAAAATGAGATCACTGCGATTCCAAAACTGTTGAAGCTGCTAAATATTCAGGGAAGTCTTGTTACAATAGATGCAATCGGAACAGCCAAGTCTGTAATGGATACCATCAATGGAAAAGAGGCTGATTATCTTCTGACAGTAAAGAAAGGCAATCCATTAACATATCAGGAAACAAAAGAAATGTTCGCTGAACTGGAAAAGGAAAAGGAACAGATATCTGCGAATCCTGGTCAGGCCGTGACATACGAAAAACAGATGGCTTCATATGAAGTTTTTAAAACAAGCGAAAGAAATCGGAGCCGGATGGAATACAGGAGAATTCAGACCTGCCATAACACAGATCTTATTACCCTCTGTAAAAAACAGAAGGAAATAAAAACTGTTGGATGGCTTGAACAGGTAAGGATTCCGATGGAGAAAGATAAGGATGGGAAAGATATAACTCCTGCTTATGAAGATTTCATAAAAAATGGAACTGTCAGAAGACCACGTATCACGACTGGAGACAACCTTACAGATGACATTCATCAGGTGGGATTGATTTCCAGCAGAAGAATGTCAGCAAAGGAAACCCTGGAAACCAAAAGAAATCACTGGAAAATAGAAAATAGTCTGCACCATGTATTGGACGACCTTTTCAGAGAGGACAGATCTTCGGCAAGAAAAAGCAAGAATAATCTGGCTGTCATTAGAAAAATAGCCTATAATCTGCTTCGGATTGCCATCCTTCGGGAAAAACCAGAATCAGGTCCAACTGAAATGCGCGACCAATTCAATGACGACCTGACTCTGATAGAAAAATATGTGTTCAGAGGAATAGCGCACCTCTGATAAACTCATTATAACATATTTTAAAAAAAGGTGATACCGGCAATAGGGGGATTTCTGCGCATTTTTCAGTAAAAAGAAGTAGTAATGTTGGAATGTGGTCTAAAATATGCAGATGATGATTGGCAATATATTCTGGGAACATTCGTGAAACAACCCTAATCGCTTAACATTTCTACGTTGAAATAACATTAAAAACGTGGTATAATATACTTAGAAAACAAATTCATAACTGTCGAAATATGGTATAATTACATGTTTTGGATAGTAAAATTTGTTAAAAACTCTAATTGACATTTATTCTCCTTTGATGTAAAATATGGGTATCTAATACTTTTATTTACAAGGAGAACATTTATGAGCAAAAAAATGAGGGGTGCTGTCAAGGACAGCGTTTTTACGACTTTATTCGGTGAAACAAAGTACACTCTGGATTTATACAGGTCACTTCACCCGGAAGATACCACCGCCACTGAGGATGACATCAAAATCATTACGATAAAAAACATCCTCGTTACCGGTATGTTCAACGATCTCAGCTTTCTTATCGGACAGAAACTGATGATATTCGCGGAAGCTCAGAGTACATTCTCGGTAAAGCTTGCTATCCGACTTTTCCTCTATTACGCTGAATCTCTCAGAGAGTACATCAATGATATGGAAATCGATCTTTACTCTGAATCCGATATTCTGGGATACAAAACTAAAAGGATCGTTGATAACAAGGTTATTAAGTCGGATCCGATATTCAGCCTTCCTACACCGGAATTTTATGTTATCTACACCGGTGATAAAAAAGACGTACCGGATACGATTGACTTTGCTTCTTTGTACCTTCCCTCTTCAGACGGGACAAAGAAAGTTAATCTCAGCGTGAAAATAATCAGGTCATCTTCCAGAGACGGCGATTATGTCAGCCAGTATTTCAGATTCTGCAAAGCAGCAAATGAGATGAGGAAGACATACAGTCATGACCTTAATCTTGCTGTAAAGAAGCTTACCGAATACTGTCTTTTGAACAACATCCTTGCAGACTTCGTTAAGAAGCATGAAAACGAGGTGTATACTATGATGGATATTCTTTTTGACCAGGAATATGTTACTGAGATTCATGAGAAGAATCTTGTATGGGAAAGTTATAATAATGGTTATGATGATGGTGAGGTTAAAGGCGAAAACAAGCTTGGTGCTTTATTCAGGGCACTTGAAGAGGCCGGAAGAAAAGACGATGCATTCAAAGCTG
>JBJENR010000083.1:0-13051 GCA_051880315.1 Acetatifactor sp. | reverse complement strand
AGATTACAAGGCTAAGAATGTCGAGATAGCAGGAAATAAGTATTATGTTTATTATATGCCGGTTAAGTCAGAAGCCGGTGAAATAATTGGTATGGCATTTGCAGGAGAGAAAGTTGCAGTGGTAAGTGATGTGGCATCAGCACTTTCAAAGAAAATGTATTTAATTGACACGGTGCTGCTGATAATTTTTGGCATTATATTGTTTAAGATAGCTTTCATGATTAAGAAGCCAATTGAAAGTATTACAAAGAGCATAGAAGTGATATCAAAGGGTGATTTATCAGAAGAGATTGAGGCTAAGTCAATTTTAACAGAGACCAGTATACTTATTGATTCAGCAAGTGCAATACAGAATAACTTAAGAGACATTGTAAAGAACACAAAGTATTCTGCAAATGAGTTAACTTCCGGTGTAGGTGAAGTGGATGAAATTAGTGGACGGTTGGGCAGTAATGCCGGACAGATAAATCAAGCTATAGAGGAATTGGCCACTGCTTCTGTACATATGGCAGAAAATGTTCAGAATGTGAACAGCGAAGTTTTAGATATGGGACAAAATATTAATTCTATAGCTGAAAATGTGGAAACATTAGGTAAGAGTTCAGAGTCAATATCAAAGGTAAATGATACAGCAAAGAAGTTTATGGATGAGGTATTGGAAAGTAGTGAGAAGTCTGTTCAGGCAGTAAATAATATTAGTGAGCAGATAAATTCAACCAATGAGAGCATTGAGAAGATTAACGAGGCAGTAAGTTTCATTCAGTCCATTACAAATCAGACCAAACTGCTGAGTTTAAATGCAAGCATTGAGGCAGCCAGAGCCGGGGAAGCAGGTCGAGGCTTCTCAGTTGTAGCAGACAGCATCAGGCAGCTTTCCGAGCAGTCAAGCGAAGGAGCAGATCAGATTACAAAGATTGCCAAGGAAATCTTTGGACAGTCCAGTAAGAGTGTAGAACTTGCAGACGAGATTAAGAGGATAATTGATGAAGAGCAGGCAAAGATTGGAGAAACACAGAAGAGTTTTGATGAGCTTAATAAAGAAATAGAAAAGAGTTTAGAGCAGATTGAGAATATCAGTGTTAGAACAGAGACACTTGATAATAGCAAGGGAATAATTACTGGTAGTGTGGAAGAACTCAGTGCAATCAGTGAAGAGAACGCTGCAAGTAATCAGGAAGTCACTGCAAGCGTTCAGAACATGGTATGTGATATTAACACAGTCAGTGAGAAAGCAAAAGAAATGAGTGGATTAGCTACAAAGCTGGAGGAAATAATAAGTATTTTCAAAATTTCATAAGGAGAGCTTGGTAATTTATGAAGGAGTAGCTGAAAAGGCTGCTCCTTTTTATAGGTGATCAAAGTTCAACCTTGTAGAAAAATAGTAGCTGCTATGGTATGATTAAATGTAAATTGGATGGAGTGTTGACTCAGTTCCGGAATATATAAAAATGCAGAGGTGAAAAAAATGAACAAAAAGATATTGTTAATAAATGATTTGGCAGGATATGGAAAAGTTGCATTGTCAGCAATGATTCCGGTACTTTCATATATGAAATATGAAACATATAATCTTCCCACGGCTATAGTTTCAAATACATTGGATTATGGAAAGTTTGATATTCTGGATACAACGGAATATATGAAAAAAACATTAGGTGTGTGGGAGCAGCTTGGATTCAGGTTTGATGCAATCTCTACAGGATTTATAGTTTCTAAAGAGCAGACAGAACTTATGATAAAGTTCTGCGAGGAGAAGTCTGAGAAGGGTGTGCTTGTATTTACAGATCCCATTATGGGTGATAATGGGATTTTATATAATGGAGTATCTGATGAAACGGTTAAGCTCATGAGAAAGTTAATTTCGGTAGCAGACTATATTGTTCCCAATTATACTGAGGCAGCATATTTAGCCGGAGTTAATTATCATGAGGAGGGTGTTGCGGAAGAAGAACTGTATTCTATCATTGATAGATTAAGAGCGCTTGGGGCAAAGTCTGTAGTTATAACAAGCGCAAAAATCAAAGATAAAGCAGGAAAAAGTGTTGTAGGATATGATCATAAGGAAGGGGATTACTTTAAAATAGATTTTGATGAAATTCCGGTTAGATTTCCTGGAACAGGAGATATTTTCTCGGCAGTATTTATGGGGAAGATAATGGATAACAATAGTTTATTTGAGGCAACAAATCAGGCTGTGAGAGTTGTTAAAGAAATGATTGCGCTAAATATTGATAATGTAGATAAATATAAAGGAATCCCAATTGAGACGTGTATGGAGGTGATTAAGTGATGTAAAGACCAAAAATAAAATTTACGATAATTGACCCAAAAGGCGCTAAAGGATGTCACCGAGGCCATAAGATAGGAGATTCGTTTGATTTTGATACGGAAAGAGGAAAGCTTTGTCCTATGGCAATGCATGTGGCTTTTCCGTATGTTGATATATTGAGATATGGGGGAGAAATTCCGGACCGGGAAAAGGGCACTGCGTTTTTTGTTTCTTATCTTACTTTTTGCCGGATTGTTGATTTATCTGTTACTGTCTGCAGTGCTCGACCTGACAAACAAAAAGGATATACATACAGTAACGATAGATGGAGCATTTGAGGTATTGGAATTAGAGCATTCCATCAATGGATTAATCCCTATCGGGACGGACTATTATTATATTGGAATTGAAGAAGAAACGTTTGATGCCTATATTATCAAGGCATCCAAAAAATGGCTTGAAAAAAACTTCGATTCCGATTATATGGCAATCAATCCGGAAGGGATGCAGATTACCGCATTGGCAAAGAAAGTATCTGACTATGAAACCGCCAGAGAGCTGCAAACGCGGGCGGCCCAAATAGAAGAGCTTCAATATCCCCTTGGAACAGAGTATTGCCTAGATTTGGGATACAGGCAGACAGCGATTGTCAAGCTTCTGTTGATTGTATGGCTGGTGCTCCTGTTGTGGGTTATTAGATAAGACGGAGAATTTATATCTATGGAAGAGATTTATGGGGAAGATAAATCTTGACGAGATGAAAAAGATTTTCTATAATTTGGTTAAAGTTTTCATTGTGAAAGCGGTCTGCAATCAAAGTGTTTATGTGGCGTTAAGTAACGTCTAAAGGTGGTTTCAAATAACAGAATCCAAGGAGGAGATTAGGATGTTTTGCAGAAATTGTGGTACTCAGATAAAGGAGGGCGGGAGCTTTTGCACAAATTGCGGAGCCCCTGTACGGGTAGAAGAACCTGTTCAGGAAGCAGTTGCGCCCGTGGAGGAGCCAGCTACGGAGACGGCTGAGCCTGCAAAGGAGCCTGCCCAGGAGATTGTTGAGCCTGCAGAGGAACCTGTCAAGGGGACGACCGAGCCAGTGGAAGAGCCTGACAAGGAGACGGCTGAACCCGTGGAGGAGTCTACCCAGGAGACAGCAGAGCCTGTGGAGGAGTCTGTCAAGGGGACGACCGAGCCAGTGGAAGAGCCTGACAAGGAGACGGCTGAGCCTGCAGAGGAGCCTGCCCAGGTGGCAGAACAGCCGGTTATTGAGATTGCACAGCCTGTACAGGAGACGGTTCAGCCTGTAGGTGCCAGTGTGCAGCCCACAGCAGGTAATTCGGAAAGTGAAGCAACTATTCCCCGGAAGAAAAAGAAGAAGGGAAAAGGAAAGATTATCGTGCTGATTCTCGTACTGTTAATCCTTGTGGCAGGCGGAGTCTTTGCGTATCTTTATTTTACCGGGGATGAATATAATATCGGGAAAAATGAGAAGCTTGCGGAAAGCTGTATTGCATCCGGAGAATATGAAGATGCGATTGATTGCTACAAGGAGATTCTCGACATGGATTCCTCCAGAAGGGATATCTATATCGCCGCAGCAGAAGCTTATCTGGAATTGAAAAATGACGATAAGGCAATGGAAATGCTGGAGGATGGATTGGAGGCTTGCGAAGACGATGAGGAAGCCGTAGCAGAAATGAAAGGCATCATGGTTAAAATCTATCAGAAGAAGATAGATGCCTGTCTTGCAGACGGAAATTACGACGATGCTTTCTCTTGGATAGAGAAGGGATATAAAGCAACGAAGGAGAAGAAGATTTCTGCAAGAAAGTCTGAGGTTTACATAGCAGAAGGTGCAGATTATGTGAAAGCCGGAGACAATCGTGCGGCGATTGAGGTTCTTCTGAAGGGCTTTGAGGAGACCGGAGACGAAAAGGTGAAGGCAGAGCTGCCTAAGATTTATTTATCTGAAGCAGAGGAAGCCATTCAGGCGGGAGATTATGAGGAAGCAGAAAACACTCTCTGGGACGGAATCTACACTGCAGGGGATGAGTCCGGTACGATGGTGGCAAAGATAGCGGACATCTATCGCCTGAGATCTGATGAGGCACTGGCTGCCGGGGATTGTCTCCTCGGTCTGCAGATGCTGGAGGACGGTGAGTCTGTGACAGGAAGCACTGAATTGTCCGAGAGAGCTGAGTATGTAAAAGAGCATGTTGAAGCATTACCGGAAAAAACCTTTGAATATAATGGCTTGGAAGGTTATATTATTGCCTATGAGTATGATGAAGACGGACTTCTGATGCAGAAAACAAAGCAGACACTGACCGGAAAATTAGTGAAGGATTATGATGCGATTGCTACATATGAATATGAGAAGGATCGTTCCGGGAAGGTGATTAAGAAATATGAGTCTTTTGAAGGTGAAGATTATTCGGAAAACGTCTATGTTTATGAGTATGTATATGACGAAATGGGAAATATGATTTGGGAGGGAACCTATTACGGGGAGGATTCCACTCTGGGCAAAGAATGTTATTATGAATATGATTCTTCCTGCATTTTGCAAAAAAAGATTGAGACTATATATTTCGAAGATGAGACCTCACAGGTTATCGAATATGAGTACGATGAAATGGGAAATACGATAAGATACTCTTACGACTCCTATGGTGAGAACTATGAATATAAAGGTGAAATCGTTTATAAATACGACAACTCGGGTAATCTGATTAATGAGCATAGTGAGTGGACAGATATTCGTGGTTCCGTTAATAGCAGCTTTGTAATAGATATATACTGTGTTTACGAGGACGGACGTTGTATAAGGATGGTATATGACAGCACTTATTTGGCCGATGAGAGTAGTGAGAAGGTAAATGACGGTTATACATTTGCAATAAGCTATGATCAGGCAGGCAGACTCGCCGGTGTGGAAATGACCGATAATGAGACATACGATACGGAGTTATATACCTACTCTTATGATGAAGCGATGCATAAGATTTATCTCAATGATGAAACATGCATCGGCTATTATCAGCCATTGGATGGCGAAATGAGATATGAATGTCAAAGAGTTCATATTTTCGCGGAAGATTGTTATACAATATCATATAACATGTGGACTTATGATGCTTTTGGCAATAAGATTTGTTCTGTCGCAGGTGTTCCGTTTCTCAACGGGGAAAACCCGGTTCTCAGTTACATCTATCGCTATACGGGAGAATAGGATTCTAAATATTATAACAGGCTGACATGATTTGAAGAGGCTGTGTACTAAGCAATTAGTACGCAGCTTCTTTCATGATGGACGATTTTTCGGATAATATTGCTGTAAGAACCGAAATATGATATGATGAATTCAGAGTACGAAACGGAATATGCCGGTGTAAAAGCGGTCAGAATCCGGAAAGGTATGGGAATACAAATGAAGAGAAGAGTTCTTTTGGCAGGAAAAAATCATGTAGTCATGGATGAATTTTTTTATAATATGAGCGAATCGCTGGAGTGCCAGACAACTACAATAAGGGCAGAAGATATTTCCTGCCATGTAAAGTATTTCAAGCCGGAGTTGTTTGTATACTGCCTGAAAGGGGAAGATGAGGATGTGGGAATCCGCTTGTCCAGATTGATTTCCTGGCTGCAGAGACGCAGAATTCCTTATGCGATTGCCGGTGACAGGGAGGAATGTGAGATTTTTTGCCAGGGCGTCAATGTGAAACCGGCACTGGTGCTGACTAAGCCGATTTCCGCGAACCAGATAGAATGGAACATTACAAAATATCTGAGTGAGAAGGACGCGATGGAGGCTCAGGTAGAGCTGGAACTGGAAAACGAGAAGGCTCCTGATGTGCAGGAAGCACTGCCGCGGAGGAAGCATGTCACTGTTGTTGACGATGATCCAAGAATGCTGAAGCTGATAAAAGAATATCTGCATGAGGATTATGATGTGGCTGTAGCCGTCAGCGGTAAGATAGCATTACGTTTTCTGGAAACCAAAGAGACGGATATTATTCTGCTTGATTATGTTATGCCTGAGGAAGATGGCCCCATGATTTTTGAAAAAATCAGGAATATACCGGAGCATTCGGATACACCGATTGTATTTCTGACAGGAATCAGTGAACGGGATAAGATTCAGAAGGTGATGCTGTTACATCCCCAGGGTTATCTGTTGAAGCCGGTGGAAAAGGACAGACTGTTAAGTACGATTCAGGAAATTATCGGATAACGGGAGTACAAAATGGAACAAAAAATTAATCTTATCGATTATATTGATGTGGAGCGTCTGCAGGAGTTACAGGACAGCTTTAGCAGATTGGTGGGAGTGGCAGCGGGGATTTCCGACGATGAGGGCAATTCGCTGACACAGCATGTGGGAGCCTGCGATTTTTGCAAATATACAAAGTCGTCCAAGATTGGAGCAGAGCGCTGCAGAAAATGTGACAGTGAGGGAGCGGCACTTGCCATGCGAGAAGGCAGGGCAGTTTCCTATACCTGTCATGCGGGGCTGATTGATTTTGTTGCCCCCATTGTGATAGACGGTAAGATGGTCGGATGCTTTTGCGGTGGTCAGGTGAATACCGGAGAGCCGGATGTGGAGAGGGTCAGACGGACAGCTGAGGATATCGGTGCGGATCCTGACCAGTATCTTTTTATGGCGAGTCGGACAAGGACGGTCTCTGAGGAGCAACTCCAAAAGGCAGTGGAGTTTATTGATACCGTGACACACAGTATATCGGATATGGCTGATAAGGCATATCAGTTGGAGCATGCAAAGGCAGAGGTGGAATATGCTGCCAAGCTGAAGGCAGATTTTCTGGCGAATATGAGCCATGAAATCAGAACGCCCATGAACGGGGTGATTGGAATGGCCGAGCTGGCATTGCGGGAGGAGCTTCCTGCCGAAGCCAGGGAATACATCAATCAGATCAAGGTTTCCGGCAAGACACTGCTCACCATTATCAATGATATTCTGGATTTTTCTAAGATTGAATCCGGCAAGATGGAGCTTACAGAGGATGAGTATGAACCCTTGTCTATTGTAAATGATGTGACGAATGTGGTACTTACCCGTATTGGAGACAAGCCTGTTGAGCTGGTTGTTGATGTGGATCACAATCTGCCTTCAAAGTTGTGGGGAGATAATATTAGAATAAAGCAGATATTGCTTAACATTGCAAATAATGCCGTAAAATTTACCCAGGCCGGAAGTGTATTCATCAGCCTTGGCTTTGAGTGGACAACAGAGAACAGCATTGAACTGAAGGTGAAAATACAGGATACGGGTATTGGAATTAAAGAAGAGGATATCAAAAAGCTGTTCCGCTCCTTTCAGCAGGTTGACAGTAAACGCAACAGACAGGTGGAGGGTACCGGACTTGGCCTGGCGATCTCAAAGCAGCTTGTGGAACTGATGAAGGGCGAAGTCGGTGTGGAAAGCACTTACGGGGAAGGAAGTACGTTCTGGTTCAGAATACCTCAAAAGGTACGGGATAAAAAGCCCAGTATCAGGATTATGGAACAGGGCAAAATCAATGCGGTCTGTATTGTGGAAAATCTGTTTGTAAGAGAGCAGCTTAAGACAGATATAAAATATTTTGGCGGGACACTGGTGGAGCTGCCCTCGGTGAATGACTTAACGGAAGCACATTTAAATGATGCAAATTATTTGTTTGTGGATGAAACGGTTACCGATGGTAAGACAGAAAGTATAGCCAATATGCATTCGCAGCTCACGGTTGTATGCATTAGTGATTTCAGAAGACAGGTGGAATTTAAACAGAACAATATTGTCTTTATAAAAAAGCCTGTTTACGCGTTGAATCTGGCTAACCTGTTCAACAATAAGAGCATCAACTCATATGAACAGGATAGTGAAAAGGAAGACTATATGTTTATTGCACCCAGTGCCCATATCCTGATTGTGGATGATAATGGGGTCAATCTGACGGTTGCGGTGGGTCTCTTGAAGCCTTTACAAATGCAGGTTGACACTGCTTTCAGCGGGAAAGAGGCTCTGGACATGATAGTCAAACGCAAGTATGACCTTATTTTTATGGATCATATGATGCCGGAGCTGGATGGTGTTGAAACAACACGAATTATCAGAAGAATGCACCCGGAGTATAATGATGTACCCATAATTGCCCTAACGGCAAATGTAGTTTCGGGAGCAAAGGAAATGTTTATTTCCGAAGGAATGAATGATATTGTTGCAAAACCTATAGAAATGAAAGCTATTGTGGCAAAGCTGCATTACTGGCTGCCGGCTGATAAACAGACCCGTGTGGGAACCTTGATAGAGAAGGACGTCAATACAGAGTGTAAGAATTTTGAAATTCCGGGACTGGACACACAATATGCGCTGGGACTTTTGGGATCAAAGGAGCTGTATATGTCTGTTATGAAGGATTATTATCGCGTGATTGACAAAAAGACAGCAGTTATTCGTGCCGCCGTTGACAATTGTGATTGGGGGAACTATACGATTGAGGTTCATGCCCTCAAGAGTGCGTCCCGTCAGATTGGTGCCGTGGAACTTGCAGACAGAGCAGCGGAGATGGAAAAGGCAGGTAATGCGAGAGATATTGATCTGATTCGGGAAAATACTTCCGCAATGCTGGAACAGTATCAATCCTACAAGGACATTCTTGGGGCTATGTTCCAGACAGAAAAGGAGGAAGAAGATAAACAGCCTTCTACAGATGAAACATTGGGTAGCCTGTTGCAGG
Source organism: Acetatifactor sp. (assembly GCA_051880315.1). GTDB lineage: Bacteria > Bacillota > Clostridia > Lachnospirales > Lachnospiraceae > Acetatifactor. The sequence goes on along the minus strand of JBJENR010000083.1, from coordinate 4,048 downwards.
CCCTTCAGGAAGCTATGGACAACCTGGATATGGATGAGATGGACAGGGTCAAACAGGAACTGTTGTCTTATTCTTATGAGGAGAGCAGGGCTGAGGTTGTCCGTAAGCTTTGTGATGCGGTGGAAGATATTGATGTTGATACCTGCGAGGTACTGGCAGAACAATTGATTGACATGATTGCTGAGGGATGATTGGGAGGTGCTCTGTGAAGTATTCAATCAGACGACAGTTTGCTTTGATATTTATAGGATTAATGACCGGCACAATCCTGTTGTGCTGGTTTATTAATAATGTTTTTCTTGAGGAGTACTATATTCGCAACAAAACAAGAATCATAAAGGATGCCTATAGCTTCATCTGTCAGGCGGCGAACAGCGATTCCTATGGGACAACGGAATTTGCAAAAGAATTAAATGATATCTGCAGTGTCTCCAATATCGCGGTTTGCGTCATGGATTCCAATTCACAGACAAAATATGAATCCTCAAATGGAGGAAGAGAACTGGAAGCACAGCTGATTGGGTATATTTTTGGCATGCAGCAGGGAGCCGGCAGGGAGATTGAAAAAGGAGAAGATTATATTCTTCAGGTAATTCCGTTCCGCAATACGGAATATCTGATGATGTTCGGACAGCTGAGTACGGGAATCTCATTCATCCTGCGTACACCGTTGGAGAGTATCAGAGAGAGTGTGGCTGTTGCTAACCGTTTTCTGGCGTATGTGGGTGCAGCGGCAGCTTTAGGCGGTGGTATTATTATATGGTTTGTCTCGGGCAGGATTACCAAGCCGATTCAGACATTGAGCAATATATCCGAAAAAATGGTACAGCTTAATTTTGAGGCAAAATATGAAGGAAAATCGAAAAATGAAATTGGTATGTTGGGGGATAATATCAATAAGCTCTCGGAATCGCTGGAAAAGTCCATATCTGAGTTGAAAACCGCAAATAACCAACTCAAGACGGACATAAAGCGAAAAGAAGAGATTGACGAGATGCGGATTGAATTTCTGGCAAACGTGTCGCATGAACTGAAGACGCCGATTGCCTTGATTCAGGGGTATGCGGAAGGGTTGGCAGAGGGGATTAATGATGACCCGGAGAGCCGTAACTTTTATTGTGAGGTAATCATTGACGAGGCCTCTAAAATGAATCTTATGGTTCAAAAGTTGCTGACGCTGAACCAGCTGGAATTCGGAAACAACGTGGTCAATATGGAAAGATTCGATATTACCACATTGATAAGCAATTATATTCAGTCTGCAGGCATACTGACGGAAAAAAATGATATTGAGGTTTGCATGGAGGACTATCCCTCTGTTTTTGTATGGGGAGATGAATTTGAGGTAGAGGAAGTATTTATGAATTACTTTACCAATGCAGTTAATCATTGCACCGGCGAAAAGAAAATTATTGTGAGAATTGAGGAAAAGGACAGCAAGATTCGGGTGTCGGTATTCAATACGGGTGAGCCTGTGCCGGAGGAAGCACTGCCCCATCTGTGGGAAAAGTTTTACAAGGTAGATAAGGCGAGAACCAGGGAATACGGAGGAAGCGGTGTGGGCTTGTCCATTGTGAAGGCCATCATGGAATCTATGAACCAGAAATACGGAGTAGAGAATTATCAGAACGGGGTTTTGTTCTGGTTTGAACTGGAGCAGGCGTAATAGATTTAAGACCGGGAATGTGATGGGGTATATATGAAAGAAGAGCAGGAAATTATTTGGACAAATGTGTTACTGGTGGGAGTAGATACCGGAGAGGAGCAGGATTTTGAACATTCCATGGGGGAGCTCGCCAGTCTGGCAGGGGCGGCATACAAACGCGTTGCGGGGATTATTGTACAGCGAATGGAAACGGTAAACAAAGCCATGTATATCGGCTCCGGTAAGGTGGCAGAGGTGCGTGAGTATGCAAAACAATGTGGAGCGGAGGAAATCGTTTTTGACAATGCCCTTTCACCGTCCCAAATCAGGAATCTAAGCAATGAGATAGAATTGCCGATTCTGGACAGAACAAATCTCATTCTGGATATATTTGCAATAAGGGCGAGAACAGGAGAGGCAAAGCTTCAGGTTGAGACAGCAAGATTACAATATATGCTGCCTCGACTGGTCGGCATGAGGGAAAACCTGAGCCGGCAGGGCGGCACCGGCGGAAGCATGAGTAATAAGGGTGCTGGTGAGACTAAGCTGGAACTGGACAGGCGTAAGATTGAGCATCGTATCAGCGAATTAAAGAAGGAACTGTCAGATGTGGTAAAGAATCGCGCCACCATGCGCAAGAAACGCGAACAGTCAAGAATACCCCAGGTTGCATTGGTGGGATATACCAATGCCGGCAAATCTACCATAATGAACAGGCTTGTGGAACGCTATGGTGAAAGCAGGGATAAGCTTGTGCTGGAAAAGGATATGCTGTTTGCAACGCTGGATACCAATGTGCGTCTGATACGCACCGACGATAACCGTTCTTTTTTTCTGGCAGACACGGTGGGATTTATCAATAAGCTGCCTCATGGTCTGATTAAGGCTTTTCAGTCGACGCTGGAAGAGGTAAAATATGCTGATTTGCTGGTACAGGTGGTAGATTTTTCGGATGAACATCACAAACAGCACCTTGAAGTAACAAAGGAGACACTGAAGGAAATCGGAGCGGGCGACATTCCGCAAATCATAGTGTACAATAAAGCCGATTTGTGCGGACTTGAGGATATCCCGAAAAGAGCAGGGGACAGGATATATATGGCGGCAGGATGTGAATGCGGTCTGGAGGAACTGCTGGAAATGATTGATGAGAATATCCGTGCAGACTGGAAAGAGGAGACTTTTCTGATTCCCTTCAATCAGGGAGGTCTGGTCTCATATTTTATGGAAAACGCTGTGGTCCTGGAGAAAGAGTACCTGGAAGAAGGTGTGATGCTCAGGGTCAGTTGTCACGTCGGTGACGCTGATAAATACAGCGTCTATCGTTATCGTTGACGAAGAAGGGGAACTGTTATAGAATGACTGTATATGAATTTGTCGGCTTAACCTGGGAAAAGAGAGTGAGTTAATGCCGAAGCTTAATGCGGAAGGATACAATATGTTATTGCAGACGATGAGAAAAAAATGTTTTGTTCTGATAATGGTATTTTTGTTCCTGTTTTGGTTGACCGGTTGTGGGGAAAGTGTGATTCCGGAAATGACCAAGGATGAAATGCAAAGAGTGGGAGAGTATGCTGCAATTACACTGATGAAATACGATGCTAATCACAGAAGCCGGCTGGTGGAGCTGCCGGAGGAGACAGTCCCGGAACAGAAGCCGTCTGCTACTCCCGAGCCGGTGCAGGAGCCGTCAGGGGCGGATTCTTTGGAGGACACACCGATTTCTGATTTGACGACAGATGCAGCCGAAAGATATGATACCATGGAGGAAGCCCTGAACCTTGGACAGGGCATCAGTGTAGTGTACAAAGGAAACATAATTTGTGACGGATATCCCACAAATAGGGAAATCGGTACTATTTATGTCCCGGCTGCAAAGGACAGTAAGCTTTTGGCATTGGAATTTACTATTTCAAATAGCGCCGGCACGGAACAGAGGATAGATATTTTATCAAAAAATCTCTCATTTGTTGCAGTATTAAATGAAAAATATAAAAAAACGGCATTAGTGCCTGTGCTGTTAAATGACATGTCCAGTTATGAGGGAATCCTGCAGGATGGAGAGAGTATGGATGTAGTTCTCTTATTCCAGACTGAAGAGGAAATTGCTGCTTTGACTGAGAAGATTGTGCTTAAAATAAAAAATGATAGAAAAATATATACAATTCAACTCCAGTGAGCCTAGGTGACATAAAATTTCGACAATTTCAGAAAATTAATTCCGATAAAAAACACTCAAAAATTGGGTGTTTTTAATTGATTTGAGTGAATTGTTTTTATTGAGACAAAAAAATAAATATTTTTTGTAAAAACCTGTTGACATTAAAAAACAGATATGATATTCTAACTAAGCTGTCGCTGAGATACAAAACAAAGACAGCGGGTCTTCAGTAAAATGAAGAT
>JBJENR010000082.1:0-13056 GCA_051880315.1 Acetatifactor sp. | reverse complement strand
CACCTATATGAGTAAGATGTTTGACAATCTGCGCGAAGGGGATGACTATGACAAGGTAAAGGCCTGTGTGCATATCGGAATTCTGGATTTTGCACTGTATGAATACGATACAGGGACCAAGATGAATGAATTTTACAGTGATTACAGAATCCTGAACACAAAGACCCATCAGGGTTTTACGGACAATTTTGTAATCAAGACGCTGATGCTGGGGAACATGGAAAATGCCTCCAGGGAACAAAAGGAAGACTATGGAAGTGTGTATTACTGGGCAAAACTTTTTAAGGCGAAGACGTGGGAGGAGCTGCGAATGATTGCGAAGAACAATGAGAGAATGGAATCCCTGATAAACACGGCAAGCCGGCTGTCGGGAGACAGAAGCGTGCAGGAAGCCTGCGAAGCGAGAATCATGCACCGGCTGGACATCAATACTTATGAACACCGGATTCAGGAGAAAGACCTGACCATTAACACCTATGAGCACAGAATTCAAGAGAAAGACCTGACCATCAATACATATAAGCATAGGCTTCAGAAGAAAGAGGAAATGATCGAAAGCTACGAGCAGGACATGCAAAGGAAGGATGAGATAATCGGTACCTATGAACAGGACATTCTAAAGAAGGATGAAATGATTGATAACTACGAACAGGACATTCTAAAGAAGGATGAAATGATTGAATCACAAAACAGCATGTTAGCAGAAAAAGAAGATGAACTGCAGAAATTAAGACAAAGGTTAGCACAATACGAGGGATAAAACTCACAAATTCAAACCTCTGGAATACCCCCAATAAATTAAGGTGTATTTCAGAGGTTTTTCATCAGTACCCTATTCACAGAGAGGATTACAAAATTAATCTTCTACAATATTATTGATCCACACTCCCTTTTTCACCAGTATAAATCCAATGACACACTTGATGATATCAATGAGCTGGCAGCAAAGGTACAGGGGCACAATGTTCATGACGGTAAAACGGCTCAGAACAAAGGCCAGGGGAATACTCAGGCACCACAGATAGACGCTGTCAAAGAGAAAGGTGATAATCGTCTTCCCCCCGGAGCGCAGGGTAAAATAGGTCGCATGCATGAAAGCATACAAAGGCATGCAGCCTGCGCCCACCCGGATAAAGTCAGCAGCAAGACGCTTTGCCTCTGCCGAGGTGTTGTACATTTTAGGGAAGAGCGGTGCAAGAACAATCAGAATTGCTCCCAGCACCACACAGCTTGCCACGGAAAAGGCAATGAGCTTCGCATCCGTATCCTTCGCTTCCTCAGCCTTTCCTGCCCCCAGAAGCTGCCCCACTATGATAGCTACTGCATTTCCCATGGACATAAATACCACATTAAACAGGTTTGTGATGGTGGACGAGATGTTCAAGCCCGCCACTACCTCCAAGCCTCGGATGGAATAACACTGCATCAGAGTAGCCATTCCCGCTGCCCACAAAATCTCGTTAATCATAAGTGGCGTACCCTTGATTGTAATTTTTGCCACAAGATTCGAAGGAATCCTCCACTCCTTATATACTCCATGGATGAAGGGCATTCGTTTCCCATGGGTATGAGTCCACAGAATGACAATTGCCACCTGTACATATCTGGAAATCACCGTAGCAATTGCGGCACCCGTCACGCCCAGCCGGGGACAACCAAATTTACCAAAAATCAACAGATAATTCAGTACCAGATTCACAAACACGGCAGTTACACCGGCCTTCATGGGCACCATAGTCTCACCGCATTCCCTCATGGTACCGGAATAAGCGGATTCCAGACCGAAGGGCAACAGTCCAAAAAGCATCACCAACAGGTATTCTTTTCCGTACTTCAGCGTCGCCGTCAGGGCAGCATCGTTTTCTTCTCCGTGGAGATACAGCATAATCAGGTTCTCTCCGGCAGACAGAAACACCAGAATCCCCACTGCAACCAACAGCAGACAGATGTACAGCTTATACCGGAAGGTATGCTGCACCCCTTTGTTGTCCTTACATCCATAATACTGGGCACCAAAAATGCCGGCACCGGAGATGGCACCGAAGATTGCCAGATTAAACACCAGCAGAAGCTGATTCACAATGGCGATTCCGGACATCTGCTCCGTACCGATTCGCCCCACCATAATATTGTCCAAAAGTCCTACGAAGTTGGTGATACCATTCTGAATCATAATCGGTACCACCACTGTCAGTACCTCTTTATAAAAAGCTTTCGTTCCCACAAGTTTCTTTACAGATACCATATCTTACATTCCTTTAATTTACGATATTTTTCACCTTTATGCATAGGACAAAGTTGCGCCCCCCGCATCCGGACGGAAACAACGTCCCAAAAGTCACTATTCCCATGAAACCAACAGCTTTTTCGTATGCTGCCTCTCCGGGGACAGTGATAGTCACTACTCTACACCACGAAGCCCCACTCTGTCAACATACCTGTGTGCCAAGGCTGCCATTGCTTCCAACTCCTCCTTGGAAAAGGCCTCAAATCCCTGACAGAGGACATTTTCATTTTCGCGATAGGACTGCAGGTAATAAGCTCTGGCACCGGATAGCCACTTGCCAATCTCCCCGAATTCCTCCACACTATGAATTCCCTTCACCACAGTGGTACGGAACTCATAGTCAATACTGCAGTTCTTTAGCAGCTCTATACTGCGCTCTATACGGTTTAGGGATATTTCCGGCAAGCCTGCTGCCCTACCGTAGTTGTCACGGGAAGCCTTCACATCCATGGCAGCATAATCCAACAATCCCGCTTTCAACAGCCTCTCCAGCACCTCCGGGCGATAACCGTTGGTGTCCAGCTTTACGCGATAGCCCAGCTCCTTCACTTTCCCGATAAATCCCTCCAAATCCGGCTGTAATGTAGGCTCTCCTCCGGTGATACACACTCCCTCCAGCAGTCCCCTTCGCTTCTTCAAAAAGGCGAGTACCTCTTCCTCTGAAAAGGCCGGCTGTCCTCCCGGTGCAAGAACTAATTCACTGTTATGACAAAAGGGGCAGCGAAAATTACAGCCACCGGTAAAAACGGTGGCTGCCACATGTTCAGGATAATCTAAAAGTGTTGTCTTGTTCAGACCATGAATTTCCATCACTAATTTCCTTTCTTCCCTTGAGCCTTCGGCAGTCGTCCATAAAGCTCCGTCATCCCACGGACTTCCTCTGCCAGTTCCCTTGTGAATGCATCCTTTTCCATGCGCCACTTCCAGTTGTCACCCAGGGTAGATGGGGTGTTGATGCGAGCCTCGGAACCAAGCCCCAGATAATCCTGCATGGGAATAATTGCCGTGTCTGCCACACTGGCAAAGGCCATTCGGATAAACTCCCATTTTAACTTCCGCGGATTCCGCGCACTGAGGTTCCCATATTGTCTGCAGAACTTTCTGCTCTTTCTGCTCAATTTGCCGTACCAGCCCAGCATGGTGTCATTGTCATGAGTTCCCGTATATACCACACAATTTTGGGAATAGTTGTGGGGCAGATAGGGACACTCGGAATCGGAATCAAAGGCAAACTGTAGCACTTTCATGCCGGGATAGCCTGTCTTTTTTACCAGTTTCAGCACGGAAGGGGTAAGAAAGCCCAAATCCTCGGCAATCACCTCTCTGTTCCCCAGTTTTTCCTTCATTGCCTGAAACAGGGCGTAGCCGGGACCCGGCTCCCAGGTTCCTACCTCTGCCGTTTCCCGTCCTGCCGGAATAGAATAATAGGCATCAAAGGCTCTGAAATGATCAATTCTCACTACATCGTACAGGCGGAAACACGCCTCAAGCCGGCTCAGCCACCATGTGAATCCGTTTTCCTTGTGAACCTCCCAATTGTAAAGAGGGTTGCCCCAGAGCTGACCTGTAGCCGAAAAAGCATCCGGCGGGCAACCTGCTACCGCTGTAGGCCTGCGGTCCTCATCAAATTGAAAGAGCTCCGGATTCGCCCAGGCATCTGCACTGTCCAGTGCAACATAAATGGGAATATCCCCGATAATCTTGATTCCTTTCCGGTTCGCATAATCCTTCAGCCTGTCCCACTGTACCCGGAACATATACTGCTGAAACTCATAGAATTCCACTTCTTTTGCAAATTTTTTGCGATATTTTTTCAACGTCTCCGGCTTTCTGATGCGGATATCGTCCTCCCACTCCAGCCAGCTGATATTGTCAAAGGAGGTCTTCACTGCCATGTACAAGGCATAGTCCTCCAGCCAGTCTGCATTCTCCCGGACAAAACCTTCAAATCCCGGATTACTGCCAATTCCGCTGTTCTCCCAGGCCTTCCTCAGCACTGTAAATCTGGCATGGTATAACGCCTCATAATCCACATACTCTGTGCTGTCGCCGAAGGAAAGCTCATCACAATCCTCCTTTTCCAGCCAGCCTCTGGCAATCAGGTCTTCCAAATCGATAAAATACGGATTTCCCGCAAAGGTGGAAAAGGACTGGTAAGGAGAATCCCCATAGCCCGTAGGGCCCATGGGCAGAATCTGCCAATAGGACTGTCCCGCCTGTGCCAGTCTGTCCACAAACTGATATGCTTCTTTTGAAAAGCAACCGATTCCGTACGCCGAAGGCAGGGCCGATACCGGCAGCAAAATTCCACTCGCTCTCACTTTTTTACCTCAATCTCCAAATATCCCTGTTGTATTCTGCAATGGTTCTGTCGGAGGAGAAGAAGCCTGCCTTGGCAATGTTTACCAGCATCATCTTCTTCCACTTTTCTCTGTCCTCATAATCCTTGAATGCCTTATCCTTTACCCTGATATAGTCCTCCAGGTCCAACAGGGTCATGAACCAGTCCTTATTCAGCAGCTCCTTGTACAGACGCTCCAGATTCTTCCTGTGTCCCACCGCCAGGGCCTTCTTGCTGACAATAAAGTCAACGGCCTCCTTGATGACGGGGCTCTTTTTATAGTAATCCCTTGACACATAATCTGCCTTGGCGTAGTGCTGTATGACAGTCTCGCTGTCCTTTCCGAAGACATAGATATTATCATCTCCCACCAGCTCTCGAATCTCCACGTTTGCTCCGTCCATGGTGCCAAGAGTCACAGCGCCATTGAGCATGAATTTCATGTTGCCGGTTCCGGAGGCTTCCTTGGAGGCCAGAGAAATCTGCTCGGATATATCACAGGCAGGAATCAGCTTCTCCGCGTAGCTGACATTATAGTTCTCCACCATAACCACCTTCATGTAAGGGCTGACCTCCGGATCGTTATTGACGATTTCGGAAAGCACCAGTAGCAGGTGGATAATATCCTGGGCAATCACATAGGCAGGTGCCGCCTTCGCTCCAAAAATGAAGGTCATGGGAGTAGAAGGCTTTTTTCCGCCTTTGATTTCCAGGTATTTATGAATGATATACAGGGCATTCATCTGCTGCCGCTTGTACTCATGTAGCCGCTTAATCTGAATATCAAATATCGATCCTGTATCCAGCGCGATGCCTTCCTTCTCCTGAATATAGGCCGCAAGGTCCTCCTTTTTCTTTTTCTTGATGGCATCAATGGCATCCAGAACTGCCGGAGTATCCTTTTTTGTCAGCAGCTTTTCCAGCTCCTCCGCATTCCTTTTATAACCCTCGCCAATGGTCTCGGACAGAAGGGCGGCCAGCTCCCTGTTACAGGACAGCAGCCATCTTCTGAAAGTGATACCGTTGGTCTTATTATTGAACTTTTCGGGATAGAGCTTGTAAAAATGATTCAACTCCGTCTCCTTCAGGATGTCCGTATGGATGGCAGCAACGCCGTTTACGCTGAAACCATAATGAATATCAATGTGCGCCATATGTACACGTTTATCCTTGTCAATAATCTGTACCCTGGGGTCTTTGTATTTCTTTGCCACCCTGGCACTGAGCTCCTTGATGATAGGCACCAGCTGCGGCACCACCTTTTCAATATAGGCCAGAGGCCAGGTCTCCAGGGCCTCCGCAAGAATGGTATGATTGGTGTAGGCACAGGTCCTGCTGACCACGTTTACCGCATCCTCGATTGTGAAGCCTTCCTCCCAGGTCAGAATACGTATCAGTTCCGGAATGACCAAGGTGGGATGAGTATCGTTAATCTGAATGGCTGCATATTCGTCCATGTGATACAAATCGCAGCCCTGCTCCTTCAGCTCACGGATAATATACTGGGCTCCGCTGCTAACCATGAAATATTCCTGATAGATACGCAACAGATTTCCATCCTCATCGGAATCATCCGGGTACAAAAACAGGGTGAGATTCTTGTCAATTGCAGTCTTGTCAAAATCAATGCCCTTCTTTACCAGCGTCTCATCCACAGATTCCACATCGAAGAGATGCAGCTTGTTATGGCCCTTTACATATCCAATGACATCAATGTCATAAAGTACGGAGGTTACCTTTCTGTCGCCGAAGATCACCTCAAAGCGTGTCCCCGTAGATTCCAGCCAGGAATTTTCTTCTATCCAGTCATTTTTCTCCGCTCTCTGAAGCCGTTCCTTAAATACCTGCTTAAACAATCCAAAATGATAATTTAAACCAATACCATCACCGGGAAGCTCCAGGGTTGCCATGGAATCCAGGAAACAGGCAGCAAGCCTTCCCAGCCCTCCGTTTCCCAGGGAGGGTTCCGGCTCCGCCTCCTCAATGGCGGAAAGGCTCTTCCCATTCTTTTCCAGAATTTCACTCAGTTCATCGTATATGCCAAGATTGAGGAGGTTGTTGGAAAGCAGTTTTCCAATCAAAAACTCCATGGATATGTAATATACCTTCTTCTTCCCCTTGGTCGCAGGTCTGTCTGCCATCCTGTTCTTGGTAAGCTGAAGAACACATTGATAGACTTGCGCATCCGTGCATGCCGCAATATCCGTACCGTAAGTCCTGACCGCCAGTTCCTTCAACTCCTGCTCCAGTTTCATTCTTGTATCCTCCTGATTTCATCCGGGTATTTTAATGTCTGTTCTTCTACTATATCTCCCGCCAAACCAAAAGTCAACTGTCCGGGCTTCCCTGTATGTGCCCCAAAAAACTGTCATTGCATTGCTTTTTATTTGACGCGAAGGTTTTTTCCTTTTATACTATAGAAAGAAAATCACAGGCAACATCCCGGCTCAGACTTTTCCGGGAGCATGGCAGACAAATTCGGAGAAAACCTATGGCTGTAGTACAGAGTGTTCAGGAAAAATATATGAAAGAGGCTATCAAACAGGCCAGAAAGGCACTGGCCCTGGGGGAAGTCCCCATCGGCTGTGTCATCGTATATAAGGGAAAAATTATAGGCCGGGGGTATAACCGCAGAAACACTGACAAAAACACCCTTGCCCACGCGGAGATAACTGCCATCAACAAGGCAAGTAAATACATCGGTGACTGGCGTCTGGAGGGTTGCACCCTTTATGTCACCCTGGAGCCCTGCCAGATGTGTGCCGGTGCCATCATACAGGCGCGTATTCCGGAGGTTGTCATGGGGGCCATGAATCCAAAGGCCGGTTGCGGAGGCTCCGTTTTAAACGTACTGGAAATGCCACAGTTTAACCACCAGGCAACCGTAACCCGGGGAGTACTGGGGGAGGAATGCAGCGCCCTGCTGAAAACCTTCTTTACGGAGCTTCGGGAACGCAACAAGGCAGAGAAGTAGCTTTTTCCATTGACATTTACGGCTGATACTGCCAATACGAGAAATATATCATACATAGAATTACGGATTCCGATGATGAACGGTTCCGCAATAAAACAAAAGAGGTAACCACATGAGCGAAGAATTACAGAAAACACCCAAGATGAATGAGAACAAAAAACATCTGACCGATATCAACATAAATGATTTTTTACAGATGGCAGAACAGGATACCAGACCCTACCGGAAACTGATGTCCTTTTACAAATGTGCTTCCATGGAAATAGAGACAAAATTCCGGGTTTTGGACGAACAGATGTCTCTGGAAAAGGAGCACAACCCCATCGAGAGCATCAAAACAAGGCTGAAGAGCCCTGACAGCATCCTCCGTAAAATGCAACGGAAGAAAATCCCCATGAATTTGGATGCCCTGGAGGAAAATATCTATGATGTAGCCGGTGTCCGCGTTATCTGCGCCTTTCCCGAGGATATCTACTTTCTGGCAGACTGTCTGCTGAAGCAGGATGATATTCGGTTAATCGCGAGGAAGGACTATATCGCCAATCCCAAGCCCAGCGGCTACAGAAGTCTGCACCTCATCGTGGAGGTACCTATTTTCCTCAAAAACGAAAAACGTCTGATGAAGGTTGAGGTACAATTGCGTACCATTGCCATGGACTTCTGGGCCAGCCTTGAGCACAAGCTGCGCTACAAGAAGGACATTGATTCCAAACTGTTAAACGAGCTTTCGGACGAACTGGTAAACTGTTCTCTGGAAAGTGCAAAGCTGGATATGAAAATGCAGGAAATTCGACAGAAAATAGAGCGGGCACATAAGTCTCACTCTACCGCAGAATGAGCTCCCATGAGCTCATTTTGCATAGTTCCCCGAGAAAACCTCCTTTCCTTGCACAATTTATACAGCTCCTCCGCCGCCAGCCTCGTCTTGGCCACCACATCTCCGCAATCCTTGGGAAAACAATAGTATAGGACTTCCGTATTTCCGATGCAGATCATGTCTCCGATTTCATACCAGAAATAGTCCGAATACAGACTGTAGGAGGCCATGGGCTTCTGGCTGTAATCCAGTCTGCCGTCGCAGCCCGTGAGATGAAAGCCCTCCGAGGTGTGACGCAGTCTGCCCTCTCCCACCCTATATATGGTTTTGGTATCTATCATCATGCAGATATCCACGGCTACATCCAGCTCATAGCTGCCGTCCTCCAGTTCCTTTCTCACGCATTCCCGCTCCCAACGATACCAGTCGGGAATATGGGGATACTCTGTCTCCCCATTCAGAGACTGCAATTCACCGTATTCTGTCAGCTCATATTCCGCTCCGCAGCCGTGACAGGTGAGCCTGGTACCCTTACCTGACATTTTCCCCTCTTCTCCGCATCTGGGACACTTATACAAAACCCTGTTCAGACAGTCTGCACGGAACGCCTCAGCAATTTGAATTTTATTCTCCTGCTGCCAGCGGAAATTGTCAAAGGTGAACTTTTCCCGCAGAATCTCATTCAACTCTTCTGTAGTTTTCTCTGCAATTTCTTCCGGTGATAGCAGATATTCCACATCCGCGGACACATCCACCTGCCTCTGCTGCAGATTATTATAAAGGGGATCCCTTGCAAAAGCACCATAGGTGCGAATCATGACCACAGGGACCTTCAGAAGCTTCAGACATTTGCCCATACTGTCGGGAAGCGGGGTCGCTGTCCCATCAAAGCTGTAGCTGGCCTCCGGGTACATCAATACGGAGCACTTCAGCTTATTCAGAGCATACATCATGTCCCTTACCAGCACCATATCCGTGACAAACTTCTTCGTAGGGATGCAGCCAATCGCGCGCATCAGCCATTCTTTGCCCACAAATCCGTCAGAGGTACAGACAATATTAAAGGGTTTCGGATACATGATGGAAGCTGCGATTTTCAAATCAATAAAGCTGGAATGGTTCATCAGAATCAGACAGGGCTCCCGTTTCCCCTGCTTCTCCATACCAATCTTCCGATAGGTAAAATTGGTCTCCTTCAGTTCCGCGACCGACAGCACCTTCATCAATGTCCTGAAGAACAAATTCGGTCTATGGGGCCTTGCATGCAGTCCCACCGGCCTCGCCAGAACATCCTCATATTTCATCTCCCGAACCTTTATCTTCATGTGTTTCCCCCTTCATACAAAAATGATATTCAGCAACCTCACATTCTTCATTTCGTTTGTTCGCTCCACTCACAGCAGTGTTGCTTCCGTCATTGTAGCATGGCGAAGGTTATTCCCGCAAGGATATTAACCCTATAAAAATAAATGCATTCCAATCTGCTCAGCAATCTTTTCATAATATGCACTACTTTGTTGTGAGACTTTCCTGCCTATCATTATCTCGGCGAACCGGAATTCTATAATTCTAAGATATCTAAATCCGAATTTTCTTTATTTGTTCCCCTTGCATAAGAACCTACAATAAGAACACTCCTGCAACTTCCGATTATCCAGTTAGAATACACGGCATAGAGTGATTACAAGGATTCATTTCTTTCACTGCCATAACAGACCACGTGGTCACAGGCAATCCGATAGGTAATGATAAAATAAAGGGCATAGATACCCGAGACTGCAGCTGCGATCATTACAGCTGTCTCCATGGCCTTTCCTCCGCTTAAGCCGTTCAGATTCCAAATCTCATAGACCTTTCCGAAAATAACTCCCACAGGAATGGTCATCAGAAGCGGAAACGCAAAAGGCATCAGGAAAAATGCTCCGATCTGCTTTCGCAGTGCAGACTTTTGCATCCTAATATCCACACCCAGCCGAAAGAGAATAGCAAATCTTCTGTGTTCACTCTCCAGGGTAGAAAGAGTTTTCACAGCCAGAATTGCCAGTGCCATACAAACAAATACGGTAGAAACGTACAGTGCTCCGATAATCAATGTCCCTGCATTGGCTTTATTGTAGAGACGCCAGTATTCCTGAACGGCATAATCACTGCGTTCCACCGGTCCATTCTCTGTTTCTATGGTATACATCAATTCACCCACCAACTTTTCTGCGTCCGGCCTATGATTTTCCAAAGTGTATGCCTGCCCCTCATATGCCACAGTCATCGTTTCCACTGCCTCATCGGGAATTACGAAATACAGAAACAACCGCCTTGCGAAATCCGGGTACGCCATACTGCTGCCGCCCCATGTATAGGTACGCCGGTTGAAGGTCACAGATTCTTCTGAGAAATCAACATCACAGATTCCCTGTACATCGGTAATCAAAAGATACTCATTGCAAAGATCAACCGGTTCCTTTCCGCAGCCCACAAGCAGGGCATTAAACCGGCTGAGTGGCATATAGACATCTGTCCACCCCATAGAATCATAACCTATAATATTACTGCAGAGGGTCGTATCCCCCGAAGTATACAGTGAAAAATCCTGCTGTGCAGTAATGGGACTGTACTTCTCCACAATTTCCCTTCCCTCGTCCATAGAGATTCCCTGCACCTCAGAAAGATCGAACAATCCAATTACATCATATGGGCATTCTTTTTCAATGGTCAAATCTGTATAGACCTTCTCACTAAATGCTACATTGGACATTACAATGGCAAATACGAGCAAGGTTGACAAGGCACCGATCAGCAGGGAATTGACTGTCATCCTTCCCGACAGTCCCCGAAAAATCACTGTATTGGTTCCGTTATTCTTTAATCGTTGATTCAGTAACAGCATTCCCGCCAAAGTTCTGGACAGGGTAAAGTGAGTCAGGAACACCAAGACAAGGTCAATGACCAGCCATAAAAGCAGCTCCACACCATCCTGCGCGTGGAACGCAGCCATCATGCTCCGATAGGTATGAATCAGACAAACAACGAAGCCTGTCAAAGTCACCGCGGACAAAGCACACCAAAGAACCGGATTTTTTTCGCTCTTCTGTACCATCTCCTCCTTCAGTAACTCTGAAACAGTAACCTTTTTAAGATATCTAAGGGATGCAAAGGAAGATAGCAAAAACATGCCCACACTGACGATAACCGTCAGCATAAACCCCTGCACGGAATAAGCAGAAATCCGGAAGGGAATCTCCAGTATGGAAGCAAACAGAGCTGCCAGTATCTGGAATATGACCAATCCCATCCCCATGCCGGAAAGCAATGCAAGACCGGTCAGCAACCCTGTCTCACAGACAAAGAGTGTCTGAATATTCTGCCGGGTCATGCCAAGAGTCAGGTACATTCCAAACTCCCTGCGTCGAAGTTTCAACATAAATCCCGTGGCATAGCTGAGAACCAACGCCGTCACCAGACAGGACATTATCGTTACCATAGTAAACATACTCCGGATATCCGCAGACATCTCGGATAGAGTCTGAATCCGGTCACTGTAACTGAGATTATTAACAGCAAACAACAAAGCAATGCTCAATGCAACAGTAACAAAATAAATCAGATAACTTCGAATCTGACGGCGTACATTCCGGATAGCCAGCTTAACGAACATCCGCCTCACCTCCCAGCACCGCCATGGTATTCAAAATTTCATGGTACATAGCCTGACGGGTACGCTCACCACGATGAAGCTCATTCCATATCCTTCCATCCTTTAAAAACAGTACCCGTGAGGCATAGGACCCAACCACGGCATCATGGGTCACCATCAGAATCGTAGAACCAAGACTCTGATTCATAAGAGTAAAGGTCTGCATCAGACTCTTGGAATTTGCACTGTCCAGTGCCCCCGTGGGCTCATCCGCCAGAATGAGTGCAGGTTCCGCAATCAGTGCTCTGGCACAGGCAGCGCGCTGTCTCTGTCCACCGGAAAGCTGTCTCGGAAACTTGGTCAGCTGATCCGCAATGTCTAAAGAAGCTGCAACCTTTTTTAATCTTTCTGAAGTCTCGCAGACAGAACATTTCCGCAAGTTTAATGGCAATACAATATTTTCCCCAACAGTCAATGTATCCAGCAGATTATACTCCTGAAAGATAAAACCCAATCGATCCCTTCGAAAAGCAGCCAGATCCTGCTCTCTCATGACCGCAATATCATTGCCTTTCAGCAAAATGCTGCCGGAGCTGGGACGGTCAATGGTCGCGATAATATTCAAAAGCGTGCTTTTACCGGATCCGGAAGCACCCATAATTACCGTAAACTCTCCTTTTTCCATGGTAAAGCTTACGCCGTTTAAGGCCTTGGACACCGCGTCTCCGTTGCCAAAATACTTTATAACATTTTTAATTTCCAATAATGTGTTCATCATAATTCCACCAACCTTTCACTGACATCATACTATATAACAGTGGAAAATTTTCTAACACTGTCTGTCTGCAATCTAACAGTTTTGTAAGGTTGGTGCTAAAAACCGAAAAGAAAAACGGGAAAATGTGCCCTCCAAAGAAGTAATCTCCATTTGAATATTCAGACTTCGGCAAAGCTGACTTACAATGTAAAGCCCCATGCCGGTACTCTGTCCCTGCTTTCTTCCGGC
>JBJENR010000081.1:0-13274 GCA_051880315.1 Acetatifactor sp. | reverse complement strand
GGGCTCGAACCCTGGACACCCTGATTAAGAGTCAGGTGCTCTACCAACTGAGCTAGCGGTGCATATCTCTTTCACAACGCAAGTGTTATTATATTATATGAGTTGCAGAAATGCAAGCCCTTTTTTTTATTTTTTTCAATTTTTTTATCCTATACTTTACAATACCCGTATTTTCGCGAAAAAATAAGCTTTCTATCAGGATTCTTCTCTCATTTTCCCCGCTTCTTTGCAGTCCTTGCAGTAGCCGTAGAGCTCCAGTTTATGATTGGTAATGGTGAAATCTCCCGTATCTTTCTCTAAATGCATATGGGCAAAAGGACAATTCGGCAGGGGAATGCGTCTGTGGCATTCCAGGCATACCGCATAATGGGTGTGTCCTCCCCGGCTCAACGCGTACACTGCCGTGCCGTCCTCCATAAAGACTTCCTTTTCCACCAGACCTTTTTCCTCAAAAGCTGTTAAGATGCGATAAATTGTTGAGAGGGCATACTCCTCCCCTGAAGGTATCTTTTGTGCAAGATGATAGATTCCCGCAGCCGTTAGGGGTTCCTGGGCCTGCCTGAGGATGCCGTACACCGCTTTCCTCTGTCTTGTCCATTTTAAGCCTGCGGGATATTCTTCTCCCACCGGCATCTCCTGTCGGAATATCGGGTTAACTGACCCGTCCTTCAAACCATATCGTCCCATAGAGTTCCTTTCCACTACAGAATCAGCTCTGCCAAAATGCCAACTATTACACCGATGCCATATAACAGTCCTAAAATCATAAAATTCTCTTTTCTATGATGATTCACCCGGAAAAGAACCAGAAGGCCCACTCCGCTGCCGGTGAGAAGCCCTGCCAGCATGGAACCGATACCGATTACTCCCTCCAAATACAACTCCGTAAGGGCAACGGAACCCGCACAATTGGGTATCAGGCCCACCAGACTGGCAAGCACCGGTCCCAGCACGGGATGGTTCATAACAATACCGGACAGTGAATCCTCACCCATATAAAAGAATAGTAGTTCTAACGCTGCACTGATAACCAGGATAAAGAAGGTAATCTGAAGGGTGTGAATAATTGCGGACTTTACGATTCCCTCTTCGCAGTGGCAGTGGTCATGTTCACAGAGGGAATGAATGTGCTCATGTTCCTCTTTGTCCCTGCTGCGAAGCACGATATCAATCACCAGTCCTGTCAGAATGCCGATAAACACTTTCAACGCCAGAATCCCCAGAATTTTCAGTGCCGTAGCCTTCTCCGAATCCGATGAAATCATTATGAGCAGCATCTCGTCAGAGGTAGACAGATAAACAGCCAGCAGGGTTCCCAGTGTTATCACACGTCCTGCATACAGATTGGAGGCTGCCGCAGAGAAACCGCACTGAGGTATGACACCCAGCAGACCGCCGAAAACCGGCCCAAACTGTCCTGCTCTCTTCACCAGAGCCTCTGCCTTTTTCCCCGCTTTGTGCTCAAGATATTCCATAGCCAGATAAGCCAGAAACAAAAAAGGTACGATAGTCAATGTTTCCAACAGTACTTCCTTCAAAGCTTCCATCATAGATTTATTCTCCATATACTGTAAATAGAATCCCATAACTGTTCAGAGCCAAACGCAAAGGCTCCAGATGCGAATGAGTTGCATTTGCATCCAGAGCCTTATCATACTTTTCTTTTTCGTAAAAGTCAAGTGTTTCTTTTATTTATCTTCCTGTGTATTTACGAATCAGCGTTCTGACGCCGATAACAGCCTCCAAATCCTTATCACTGACAATATCTCCCGGCATTTTCATCTTCTTTCCCTCTTCAAAGGAAATTTCAACAGAAATTCTGTCTGCCATCTCCAGCTTATCGGTCTTTATGTCCACACCGATAAAGGAAAGCTTGCTGCTCAGGTTCTTGATCACCTGGTCAGGATTTTTCACTTCGAGGTTTACGGTTACAGCTTCCTCCTTCAGATTTACCTCCGCTGTAAGGTCATCCATGAAGTTCAGCCTGTATCTCCCTTTTTCCCGCCCCATAATCGCCAGAGCAAGAAAATACTCCTTTGCCGTAAGCCGAATATCCTCTGTATTCAATGAAAGTCCGGATACATCCTTCAGGTTTGCCTCCAACATCCGGCCTATCTGCTCTGCCGTCATGTATTCATGACCCTTCCACTCCGGAAGCAGGGCCTCTAATTGTTCATTGCCCTCCACAAACTCCTTCCGCATCACATTATAAATAGTCGCTCCGTTTATGACATTACCGTCACTTCCCAGATACAGGTCAGTGAGAGGAGTATCTGAAGAACAGGGATAAATAACTGCATGGATGACATCGCCATAGATGGTACCGGTAATTCTCAGATTGTAGACCTCAGCCTCTGAAAGACCGGAGACCTCAGCCAGCGCATCCAGAGTATCTGTCAGTGAAGAAGACAGGTGATCCTTGTCCAGTTCAAGCTCCACCTCATAAGTAAAATGCTGCCAGTCCGCTTTTTCCTCCATATATTTGGCATCCTTCCAGACCCTGTACAGACGGATTCCGAGAATTGCCAGCAATACAATAAGAATCAAAAGTATCGCCAGAAAAATTTTTAAACCTGTGTGTTTACTCTTTTTCATCCTTATCAACCATTCTTTCTTTCGAATTTTGAAGCTTTGCCGATTATAGCACATTCCTTACCGGATTAATAGATATACCCTCCTATTCTCCGGGCTCAAAAAAGGCTCAGCTGCTGAAATCCCTTATTCTCAGGGAATTCTTTCATATAGGCAAAGATGTCATTGGGATGACACATAATCCCGTTAGCACCACAGATATCCTGAAACAGTTTCATCAACTCCCTGTTTCTGTTGCTATAGACTTCATAGGCATTGCCGAAGGTTCGCTGATATCTCTGCTTTAATCCGGGAAAATTCCTGTCCAGGGCAGCATAAAAATATTCTCTGTCACCCTCTCTCAAGGTCACTCCCATATTCCAGAGAATAATTCCTTTCACACGAGCTTTGACACAATAATCCAGCAAACCGCGAATATTCTCTTCCGTATCATTGATAAAGGGCAGGATGGGCGTCATCCATACCACGGTGGGAATCCCTTCCTCCTCCATCCGCTTCAAGACCTCGAAACGTCTGCTGGTGACACATACATTTGGCTCCAGAATACGGCACAGCTCATCATCGTAAGTTGTCAGGGTGATTTCCACGACGGCCTTGGCAGTCCTGTTAATCTCCGACAACAGCTGAATATCCCTAAGGATTCTGTCTGACTTTGTCTGTACAGCCACCCCGAACTCATATCGCCGGATTACCTCAAGACACTTTTTCGTCAACTGTAATTGCTCCTCACAATGCATGTAAGGGTCACACATGGACCCGGTGCCAATCATACATTTGTTTCGCTTGGAGCGAAGCTTCTGTTCCAGAAGCAGAGGCGCATTCTGCTTTACCTCAATGTCCTCAAAGTCATGGGTCATCTGATAACACTTACTCCGGCTGTCGCAGTAAATGCATCCGTGGGTACAGCCCCTGTATATGTTCATCCCGTTTTCTGCGGACAATATCCCTTTTGCATCTACAAAATGCACCTCTGTCACCTGCCTTTTTCTCTATGGGAAAGCTACCTCTTAATTACCGCTGCCATACTTCCCCTTTCACCCTTTGTATCACGATGAGACCAGTATCTGTCCGGATTGCACATGGTACAACCGCCTACCTTTTCTATATGCTCCGGCAAAACTCCAAGCTGAATCAGGCGCTCCGCAACCACTCCCCGCAGGTCCAGCATATATTTCTCTCCCCTTGGCTCATAAAAGCGGGAAGCACCATTCCCCAGCAGAGAATCCACCGCCTCAATTACCTCCGGACCAACCTCAAAGCAACACCTGTCTATGGCCGGACCGATTGCCACATGGATTTCTTCCAAAGCAGCGCCTAAGGATATCATCTTTTTCACTGCTTCCCCCTCTATGTCTGCCACCGTACTGCGCCAGCCGGAGTGGACTGCTCCAATCACACCGTGCTCTGAATCCTCCAGCAGAACCGGCACACAGTCCGCCGTAAACACCGCCAGCACGACCCCCGGCTGATTGGTCACATAACCGTCTGCCTCCATGGGAGGGGATACTTCATTGAAGTCACGGGCATCCTTTGCTGTTGCTATATGAACATAGTTTCCGTGGACCTGCTTCCCCCATACCACAGCCTTTTCCTCTATTCCGCACTTCCCCAGAAAACGGCGCCAGTTTTCATTTACTCTTTCCGGAATGTCTCCTCTGTTTCTTCCCAGATTCATGGAACGGAAAATCCCTTCGCTGACACCGCCGATACGGGTGGAAAAGCCATGAGGAGCCTTGAGCAGGGAGGAAACCTCTGTTTCCGGTCCGGCGGAACAATCCGTCACTTCCACAAGTCTGCCGCCTTCATATCTGACAGTAATGTCAATATTTGTTTTTTCCTGAAGAAGTGCCGTCAGAAAATATCTGTCACCCTCCCATGTGGGAAGCCTTAATATCTCCTCTGCCGGAACCCACTCCAGCTGCCCCTCCGGACAATCCTTCACCAGTTCTCCCGTAAATGCCGTCCCCTTAAAAAGATACATATCCTCATCTTCCGCCTCATCGGAGACAAACTTGACCAGTCCCACGGCCTTGTACTCCGTCAGGGTATAGCCGGTTTCTTCACGAACCTCCCGCAGGAGACATTCCTCTGCTGTCTCTCCCGGCTCAAACTTTCCTCCCACGCCAATCCATTTCCCGACATTAATGTCATTTTCCTTTTTGATGCGGTGAAGCATCAGATATTTACCGTCTTTTTCTATATAACAAAGGGTTGTATTCAGCATCCCCTATTACCTCCCGGATATTTTATGATATTACCTTATGATTCAGCCATTTTCTGCTATGGAATCTGAAGCCGAAGAAAATACCTCTCACGCCCCAGTCAACAAACATGCCAATCCAGACTGCCATGGGACCCATGGCAAAATAATTAGCAAGGAATATACAAAGACTAACACGACAAATCCACATGGATACGGTAGATACCACCATGACAAATTTTACATCGCCGGCTGCCCGGAGACCCTGTACTGTGGTAAAACTGCCTACCCAGAGTAAGGGCTTGAAAATTGTAATCCAAATCATCATCTGTAGACACAAGCCGGCACTCTCCGGCTCCATGGAAGCCAGGATAGTAATCGGTTTCGTCAGTCCAAGCACTAAGAGGCAGCTCACAATTATGATAACTTCTGCCACCACACATAATTTTTTGATATAGTAAACAGCATCTTCCCTGTGCCCTGCTCCCATGCACTGCCCTACCACAGTCATCAGTCCGATTCCCACTGCAGAAGCAGCAACACCACTCAAGCCCTCCAATATATTTGTCATGGCCTGTGCCGCTATCGCTACAGTTCCCATTGCAGATACGGTGGATTGAATCATCAGCTTACCGAATTGAAACATGCTGTTCTCAATTCCGGAGGGGATTCCCAGACCAAGTACCTTTCCAATCAAATTTTTATCCGGGCGTATCTCATGATATCTGTCGAAAGTAATCATTTGTCCCGGTTTACGCAGATAACAGAGAATCACAATGGCACAAAAAGCACGGGAGATGAGTGTGGCGATTGCAACTCCTGCAACACCCATACGCACTCCCCAGATCAGAATCGCGTTTCCGCCAATGTTGATAAAATTGGAGATGATGGAAATATACATGGGTCTGCGGGAGTTTCCCTGGGCTCGGTATATGGCGGCTCCCGCGCTGTAAAGCGCAATAAAAGGAAACGAAATAGCCGTATAAAAGAAGTATATGACAGATGCCTCCATGACATCCGCTTCCACCTTGCCAAATATCAGTCGCAGAAGGGAAGCATTGGCAATTAAGCTGATACCTGTTATTACCGCGGAAATGCCAAAAACAACAAGCATCAGTTGCTTTGCCGCCAGATTTGCAGTCTTGAAATCTCCTCTTCCTATGTATTGGGAGCAAATGATACAACCGCCGGCAGCCAATGCCGAAAATGCCTGAATGAACAATACATTTATGGAATCTACCAGGGAAACTGCGGACATTGCCGCAGACCCGACATTGCTGACCATGACGGTATCAATGGTCCCCATCATAGAATTAAGGAGCTGCTCGATTATCAGTGGTAATAGAATTTTCTTTAAGTCTGCGTTGGTAAACATATGCTTTTCCTGCATCACTGTCTGCTCCCCTTATCCTTATCGGAATTTCATCCTGTAATTTCCGGAGGCAAAATCAGCGCCTCCTCACCTAATCCATCATAGCACGAGTGGACCGTATTGCATATCCCCTACTCCATTCCTCAAAACAAATTTCACAAAAAAACCACTTACCCCAAAAAAGTAAGTGGTCATAATTCTTTATTCTATCATTTTCTGTCTACCGGATTAATCCAAGCTGTCTCCACAGAGGAATACTTAAAAGAAATCCCAGAATAGACACGACGACAAATACATGGGACATTTTTACTGCCTGTTTAAAATCCAGCACATCCTCTCCCAAAACCGCAACGGACGCAAGATATGTAGTGCTGTTAAAGGGGGTGCTCCACAGCTGCCCGATGGTTACAATGATGAAGCCCGTTACCCAGGGACTGATTCCTATGGATTGAGCCGGCCCGGAAAATACAATGTAAAACAGCGAGACAGCAGACACTGCAGATACGATTACATATCTGCTTAATGCTACCAGAAGGGACAGAACAATAACAAACACATAGGTATTGCACAGCATTGGCTGAATCAGCGGAGAAATCAGTTTTGCAATCCATGCATCTACCTGCAGCTTACTCATGACCGACGCCATACACATCAAACCGCCGATGAAAATAATCATGTCCCAGGCCACTTCCCCCCGAAATTCCGCATTGGAAATCTTTTCCGTCAGAGCCAGTATCAGAAAGGCTATTATGGCAATTGCCGCCTCCTGAATACCATGAATGCTTTTCGTCATCCATCCCACCAGGGTAACCATAAGTACAATTGCCACTCTTTTCTCAGATGCTGTCATGGGACCGGGTTTTTCCATTTGTCTGTCACTATAACCCAAGGACAATTTCTCCGTGGCATCCGGCCTGAACAGTATCCTAACCGCCAGAAAACACAGGACATAAACACACAGCCCCCATATGAAGGTAGCCTGCAGCCAGGACCCCCATGTGAACGAATCCTGTATGGACTGCGGCAAAAGCCCCAGCAGTATAAAAACATTCATGGAGCCACTATAAAATACATGACCACTCACCGCACCGATGATATAGACTATCATAAACAACCCCATCAGGCCCTTGCTCTTATTTTCAAAACCCATTCTTTTGGCCACACTTACGGCAAAAGGAGCCAGAACCGTTGCCTTCGCCGTTATACTGGGAATCAGGGGACTGATAACCAGACTGGCCGCGGTCAGCGCCAGCAGCTGACCGCTGTATGTGTTCGGAAACAGCTTCATAACAATCAGTGCAATACGATTCAGCAGACCGCTGCGGCCAATGAAATATGCCAGCGGCAGAACCCCCACCAGCAGCCATACCGTTGTATTGGAAAAGGCTGAAAATATGTCTGTGAAGGGGGTAATCTTCAATACCGCACACATCCCCAGGGCAAACAGCACAACAAGAAATTCGTTGCACAGATTTACCATCAGATAAAAAATCATACACAGCAAAATTCCCAGATACTCCGTTCCCTGTCTGCTCAATCCCTCAGGAATCGGGGCAAAACAGGATACAAGAACGATGCATAGACCGGCTATGAATTTTATGAAGGTTACTATATCCGGGTGTATTTTTGCATGTGTCATAGGTTATTCCTCTGTTTTTGACTTCCATTCTTCGGACTCCGCAATCTCACCGTACATTTTTACATAAAGATCGGGTCTCCAGTCCGTTGTTTTTGTCACAGGATTTGTATGATAAAGATTCTTAAAGGTGTTGATGGACTGATAATCTACCAGTGCAAGGTCAATGGTACCCAAAAACAAGCCGGGCACCTCCCCTGCAGGGTCACCAAAGGGATGACCCGCAAAATACTCTACATCGCCGTGTTTTCCCACCGGCCCCATAATATGGCTGCAACCTGTAAACTCATAATACAAATCTTTTCCCACAAGGTTCGCGGATGCAACATAAATATTGCTCCTCAGGCAATCGGATTCCGTCTTGGTCCTGAACACCTTACCGCTGGAAACGCCCCAGCCTATCGCCGTCGGATTCAAATAGAGCCGTGCACCCTTTGCGGCTGCATAGGTGGCAATCTCGGGAAAATTGTAAGTGTCATAGCAGATTCCGATGCCCACCTTACCCCAGGGAGTATCAAAGACAACCGGCCGGTCTCCTCTCGCTGCCCAATCAGGCTCCCTGTTGGGCAGATGTATTTTCCTGTACACATCCACAACACCCTCAGGTCCGATGATAACCGCGGAATTATAAACTGTTCCCGTCTCCGAATCCCTTTCCGGCATACCGAAGATGATGTAAATATTATACTTTTTGGCATAGTCGCATATCTTATCCGTAGACGGACCCGGAACCGTTTCGGCAAGCTTTGTCTGCATTTTTTCTTCCCTCGGAGTGTCATAAATATCATCATATCCGGTCAGACACACCTCAGGAAGTACAATCATGTCGGCTCCCCTTTTGGCCGCAGACTCCGCATAGCCCAGAATTCTGTTCAGGTTAGCCTCCTTATTTCCCCACACCGGCTTAAAATTCACAACTGCCAAATTCAAAATATCCTTCATACTGCATCCCCCTTACTCGACTCTCAGCGCATTCTCCGCAATTTCATCATGCTGATGATTAATAATGGACAAAAGCTTTTGCTTAATATCCATATATTCTTTTTCGAAAATAACCTCATTCTCGTCACCGCGTTCGTTGATACGGGAAGCGAAATCAATACTGCAGTCCTCCAGAATCGTACCCGGGCGCTTCGAAAACACTACTACCCTGTTGCCTAACTGCAATGCCTCGTCCACGTCGTGGGTAATCAGAAGGATGGTTTTCCCTGTCTCCTTCCATATCTTTCGAATCAATCCCTGCATATTCACTCTGGTCAGCGCATCCAATGCTCCAAAGGGCTCATCCATGAGAATGATTCTGGGGTCGTTCACCAGTACCTTAGCCAAGGCTGCCCTTTGCTTCATACCTCCCGACAGCTCGTAGGTCTTTTGCTTTTTGAATTCGCTTAATCCCACCTGCCGAAGGTACTTATCCGTCAGAATACGTCTCTCCTCCTTGGGAATATGTCTCACCATGGGTCCATAGCCTACATTTTTCTCAATATTCATCCACGGGTACAGGTTAGGGGTTTGAAATACAACCCCTCTGCTGTAATCCGGTTTATGAATTTCCTTCCCGTCAAGACATGCCGTGCCGGTAGAAGGTGCCAGGAAACCCGCAAGAATTTTCAAAAAAGTACTTTTACCGCATCCCGAAGGCCCCAGAATACACACAAAGTCACCCTCATGGATGTCAAGATTAATATCCTTCAGCGCAAATACACCGTTTTTGCCGTCGCCGTAGTACAGATTCAAGTCTCTCACAGTTATTACTGCCTTATTGGTTTCGTGCTTTCCCATATCCATAGTACAGTTTCACCTGCCTTTTACTGTAAGTATTCTGCCGAAATTGCTCCTTTACAGGTCGCCTCGTCCAATGCGCCTGAGATACTTCCCTGTCCTGCAAGGAAATCCGCTGTCAGCTTCAATATACCTGCAAATCCGCCTCCAAGATAAGCCTCCTTAGCCTGTTCCTCCTTGGGAATCCATCTGTAGCCCTCAATGGAGATTTTACACATGCTCTCCTCCATCTCAAGCTTTGCTGCCACATCAGCTACGACCTTATCCTTGTTTTCCGCATAATAATCCTGCACGGAATCCAGTACATTTACAAGCGCCTTTACTGCTTCCGGATTCTTCTCGGCAAAACTCTTGTTTACGACCTGGACCACCGCCGTAGTAGCACCGATTGCTTCACTGTCCTCACCGTCAAAGATTACGGTTCCGCCGTTTTTGATCATTGCTTCCAGAGAAGGCTGCCAGATATATGCTGCGTCAATGTCACCGCGTTCCCACATAGCTACCAGTTCTGTAGTGCCGCCATTGATAATGGTTACATCATCCAGACTTACACCTGCCTTTTCCAAAGCCGAGCACAAACTGTAATGGGAGGTGGAACCCGTAACAACACCTATATTTTTGCCTGCCAGGTCTGCCACCTCAGATATTCCCTCTTTTACCACAAGTCCTTCACATGCAGTGATAATACCGCTTATCCAGAACACCTCATACTCAATTCCGCTGGAAACGCCGGAAATCACGGGAACCGTTCCCATATAACCCACATCCACACTTCCGGAAGCAAGGGCATTATTCAAATCCTTACCACTGCTGAATTCAACCAGCTCATAAGAGTATCCCATGTTGTCCAGAAGCCCTTCCGTAATGGCAATCATCATGTCATTGGCTACAGGCTGGTATCCTATTTTGATTGTTACCTCTTCGCCTGAACCGCTTTCCGATGTGGACGAAGAACCACAGCCCACCACGGAAAATACCATGGCTGCGGTTAATACCACCGCTGCAAGCCTTTTCAGAAACCCGTTTTTCTTTTTCATAATTTTTTCCTCCTCGTACTTTTCTTTTATATCAATAAGGCTGATAAGCCCTATTAATCACTCTTTTCCTTTCCATGGAATCAGCTTCTTCTCTAACCAGAGAATTCCTCTTTCCAGAAAAAGCCCCGTAATACCCATGATAAAGATACCAACAAAAATGACATCACTTCTTAAATAATCACCTGCATCAACTACCATCCACCCGATACCGGACACCGCCGCAACCATCTCGGCAGCAACCAGCGTGCGGTAGGTTCCGCTTAATGCATTTCTCACGCCGATAAAAATATCCGGCAGTGAGGAAGGCAGAATTACATATATAAAGGTCTGAAAGCTGCTTGCTCCCAGGCAGCTGGAGCCATGTATGTAATCCTCTTTTACTCTGGAAATGGCTGCCATACACGAAATATAAATTGGGGAAAAACCTGCCAGGAATAAAAGCATCACCTTTGACAGATTATCAATGCCCAGCCACAACACCAGAAGACTGTAATATGCCAGCGGAGGAAGGGGTCTGTAAAATGCGAGAATCGGTTCAAATACCGCACGAACCTTATCAAAATAACCACACACCAACCCGAAGGGAATCGCCGTAACAATTGCCAGGAACATGGAGATGAATAATCTTTTCATACTGATCAGCATATGCCCCAGCAAGGTATAACCCTTGTATCCATCAGTGCATACCGTTAGAAAGGCTGACCATACCTTTCTCGGTGAAGGCAGGAACAATGCCTTTATCAGTCCGGCTTCCGTTGTGTACCACCAAATGCCAAAAACTGCAGCAACAGATATGATGCCGATAATTGTCTGCGAGGATATCAATTTCTTCTTTTTTTTCATAGACGTCTCGCTCCTTTACATGAAAAAGGGCAATGTGCTCTTTGAAAGCCCCATTGCCCTTGCGTTGCTGTAATGCTATCACTGTTTCATACATATGTAAAATACCGTTTTTTTATTGCTGTCATACCTTTTGTGTATAATCGGATATAAATTCGAGCAGCCGGCTTGCAGAATCGGATAGATAATGAGTCTTGGACCACAAAACGTTTACCGCAGAGTTCAGCGCCGGTGTAAGCTTCTTGCAGATCAGATGCCGGCTGTCCTCCATGAGCTTCCGGTTGTCCGCCAATGCCATTGCAATCCCCAGATTCTTCTGGGCCAATGCCTTCCCCATGGACAAAACATTGTATACGCAGACAATATTGGGCTTGATTCCCACACTTTGAAACCACGACTCAATTTCCTGAATCCTTCCGGGAGTGGAGGGAACAATAATCGGTTCACCGTCCAGGTCCTGTGCACATATCGTCTGATTGTCCGTCCCCGCCAGCCTGTGGGTATCCGGTATCAGAACACACCATTCATCCTCCAGCAGTCCAAAACTGCTATACCGGTCCGTATCGGCATAGGTGCGCAGGAACCCCACATCCAGCAGTCCCTTTTCCAGCTTTTCCAGGATATCATCCGTGCTTCCGCACCATACCTCGTAATTAATATTAGGAAACTCCTGGTGAAATTCATTCAGAATATCCGGCAAATAACAGGTAGCCACAGCCTCCACAGCTCCTATGGAAACTGCCCCTGCCGCATTCATCTGATAATTCTTCATCTGCTTTTCAAGGGAATCAAAGGATGCAATCAAATCCACTGCCCTCCTCTTAAAAAAAGCTCCTGCCTCCGTCAATTGAATATTTTTCTTACCTCTGATGAAGAGAACCATACCCAGTTCATTCTCCAATTGTCTCAGCTGCTTGCTCAGCGGCGGCTGTGCAATATTCAGCTTTTTTGCAGCCCTGGTAATACTTCCTTCCTCCGCCACCGTCACAAAATACCTCATTAACCTAATGTCCATCTTCTCACCTCATACAAAAAAGATATTACACCGAAACCAAATATGTATTTTTCTTAATCCCTAATCAGGCATAAAATAATACCTGATATAAACAACCTTCGCCTTACATCAGACAGGGGGAAACTATGAAAAAGCTTATCATAACCATTGAAAACGAATACGGCAGCCGGGGTGCGGAAATAGGAAAACTGCTTGCCCAAAAACATCAGATTCCCTATTATGACAGAAACACCCTGGACCAGCTTGCCATGCACCAATCCTATCTGAAGCCGTCAGACCTTGAGCGCATAGATGACCTGTTTAAGGAGGGACTTCCGATAAAACTGTGGTCCGGCCCCGATAAGGATATCCTCAAAAACCTATATCGCAGCGAAGAAACACTGATTCAGGCCTACGCCAAAAAAGATGACGGCGTATTCGTGGGCGGATGTTCCGAGTACATACTGAAAGATTTGCCCCATGCCATCCATGTATTCATTTACTCTCCCATGAGTATAAAATTAAATCATATCATGAATAAATACGGTCTCACTCAGGATGCGGCCAAAACCCTCATTGAGCGAATGGATCAGTCAAGACATAACTACTACAAATACTTTACCTCAGAAAACAGAGGCGAACGTCACAACAAACAGATATCCATCGACAGCTCCTTTCTGGGAGTGGAAAAAACCGTCGACCTGCTGGATTACATGATAACTCTAAGACAATGACAATAACTTGTTACCTCCCAAAAACAAAGACGCTGCCGTATTCCTGGCAACGTCTTTGTTGTTATATCTGTAAGATTGTTACTAATA
>JBJENR010000080.1:0-3394 GCA_051880315.1 Acetatifactor sp. | reverse complement strand
ACATCTGGTTGACGATTTGTTTCACGCAGTGTTCGGTTTTGAAGGTACAAACCTTCAGTAATCCTCGATAGCTCAATGGTAGAGCACTCGGCTGTTAACCGAGTTGTTGTAGGTTCGAGCCCTACTCGGGGAGTTTATTTTTATATAAAATGAAATGAAGCTACTCTTGCAAAAGAGTAAAACGGGCACTAGTTGCTTCGAGTTTCATTCACTTGAACCATGTGAATGAAAGTATTACTGGCTCCATGGTCAAGCGGTTAAGACATCGCCCTTTCACGGCGGTAACACGGGTTCGATTCCCGTTGGAGTCATATATGTATCTATAGATGCATATCATTAACTAAATATGGTGCGGTAGCCAAGTGGTAAGGCCCCGGTCTGCAACACCGTTATCCGCCGGTTCAAATCCGGCCCGCACCTCTATACTGTTTTACTGAAAAGCTTGAGAATTCGCCGTTCTCGAGCTTTTTTTTCTGTGGAAAGAATCTTTTGCTTCTCAGTGTAGAACACATTGGGAAATATGCGCGTATTATCAAGGAGGGTATAAAAAAGCAAAATGTATATATAGCAAAAAGATATTCGCTATGTTATACTTGTGTTACAATTGTAATAAGTAAAAAGGATTTGGGGTTAATTGGAGAAAAAGAAACATTTGAATATCTGCTTGGTTCTGTAAGGGACAGATTCAGAGATTTAAGGGATCGTGAAGGATTAACGCAGAATGAGCTCGACGAAGAAAATTGAAGACTTGTTATAAGAAGCGCTATAAAACAGCGGAATCAAATGTTGGAAGAGTCGGGGAGGTTATTGGTGAAGAGAATAGTATTAGTGTTTTTTTTATTAACAATATTTCTTTGTTCTTGTGGAAAATCCAAGAATAGTATTGACAGTAATCCGGATGGAGAAAATTTCATGCAGATTTCCGAATATATAGGAGAAGTTTTTCCCTCGCAAGAAGGAGAAAAAATTCAAAAGGGCATAGTAGCTTTCGGAGACTGTATATATTCATTAGATGCATATTATGAGTATGAACCGGTATTTCAAAAAACCTATTATTTATATATTTATAATACTGTCAGTCATAAATTTGAAACAAGAGTTTATAAGACAAATGAAGCAATTATTAATCCTTTTGTCATTTCCGGAAGAGTATTTGCAAATATATTCAGATTTGATACGGATGATGACACAGATCAGTTCAGTGTATGCGAACTAAAAGAAGATGGAACTGTTGAGATTTATTCAAATGTTGCAGATGTAGTAAAAAAGCATAACCTTACACCAAAACAAAATTATGTAATTGAATCTGTTCTAAGATATGAACCGGACACAGGCATTACGTATTTGCTCAGCGAATTCGGTAACGCTGTATATGTCATTGATAGTGAAGGAAAGGAAATATCTGCATTTACAGGATTTGAAAATACGGAGGCAGTTATTACAGAGTTTAGTGAAACGAGTGATGGGAAAATGCTGTTCAATGCAGTTTCTAATGGTAGGTCAACTGTGTTTTGCTTTGAAAATGGAGAGCCATACATATTATATCAGGGAAAACCGGGAGACGAGTACCTAGCTTCTTGCGTTACCAGAGATTGTAATGATCAGTTTATTATCCTGAAATCAGATTCTATCGTATCGTGGGACATGAATACTGGCGTTTCTGAGACACTTTTTCTGTATACCGGATCTGACATATATGAAGGCAATAAGCTAGTTCTCAGAAATTCGAATGACGAAGTAGTGCTATATGCCCAAAATACTATAAAGGTAATAACAAAAGCAGGACCGGCAAGAAAAGTTGATTTAACGTTTCAGGCTATTGGAATTGATGATTTTGAGTTGGAAGAAAAGATCCATAATTATGAGAGCACGCATCCCGGAGTGCATATTGAGATACTTCCCAAAATAAGTGAAAGCGATATGTCAAAAGTATTTGCAGATATATCAAAGGGTAATGGTCCGGATATGTTGCAGATTAGCCGTGAACAACTTGAGGATTTATATAAAAACGGAGCCTTGTTGGATATGAGTCAATATGTATCGGATGAGTTGAAAGAAGAGCTTTTTGACGCAGTATTTGCCAATGGAACAATGGACGGAAAGTTTCTGATGTATCCGACGGGTATGAGTTTGCTTTCTGTTGTGGCAAACAGAAAGTATTGTAATAATGATACTATGAATTATGAGGACATCATTCATGTCATTGAGCAAAGGGATAAGGAAGGAAATTCGTTTAAGAAAATCGTATGCGGTTATATGGGGTGTGAAGCCTTAAACTTTTTCGTGCAGAATATTTGTGAATCGGAATTTGTTGATTTAGATCAGAATGAAGCTTCTTTCAATAGTGATTCTTTCATTAAACTATTAGAGATATGTAAAAGGTACTACAATCCTGAATATGAATATCTTTCTGAGGATGAATGTATTGAACTAATGAAGAAGGATTCCGTGTTATTTTATGTCCCAGGCGATAACTTGGGGGCATTCTCTAATTATAACGCAGCATTAGGAAATGACTATATAGCAATTGGATACCCTACCAATACAGAAGAAGGAAATAAACTCAGCTTTTTTGGTGGAATTGTTGTTAACAAGAACGCTGACAATATTGATGTCATTGCCGATTTTTTAAATAGTATATACTCTCTTGAATTATTGGCGGGAGACTATATTCCAATGCGAAAGGATTTCTATAAAGGAAGAATTGTTATTGGATACGACAAATGGACTACGGGAGTAAGATTAAGTGAAAATGGATTGATTCCCTTAACGCTGAAACCTGATGGAACAACTTATGTCGATGAATACTTAGAATTATTGCAAAAAGCTGTTCCGGCTGATAATACTAAAAGGGCTAAAATTGTGAAAGAGATTATTTATGATGAGATTGGTGCATTTTTTGAAGGGGATAAGAGTGCAGAAGAAATCGCAGAAATAATTCAATCTCGCGTAAAAATCTATTTGGAAGAAACTAAGTAAATAAGCCATAAAAAATTATGTTAAGACAAACAAAAGAACGAAAAGACCTCTATTATTCCTCATCCAAAATTTTACTGCAATTTCTTGTGGCTTCCTCTATAGGCTGGCTTTACGAGATAACAACGGTTTATATTCTATATAGGACATATGACGACAGGGGAGTTTTGCATCTGCCCCTGTGTCCTATTTATGGGGTTGGAATGCTTGTCCTACTTCTCATTTTTCGCTCTGTGAAAAATACAGTGGTGATTTTCTTAGGAAGCATAACAGTGACAACAGCGGTTGAACTGGCAGCATCCTATGTACTTGAACGGATCTTTGGATATAGTCTTTGGACTTATGAGGGGTGGCCGTTAAACTTTCAAAATCGTGTATCGTTAATCAGTAGCTGCATTTTTGGATTGATGGCACTCTT
>JBJENR010000079.1:0-13447 GCA_051880315.1 Acetatifactor sp. | reverse complement strand
TCGTTCTATAGCAGGAGATATCGCATTATATATCTTTTTGGCGCTGGTAGCATTTGTAATGTTTTTCCCCATTATTTATGCAGTGTCCAATGCTTTGAAACCTTTGGATGAGTTGTTCCGCTATCCGCCGAAGATTCTGGCACAGAATCCTACTCTGGATAATTTTTCGGATTTGTTTGTCACCATGGGAAAATCCTGGGTTACCTTTTCCAGATACCTGTTCAATACTGTGTTTATCACGGCTGCAGGTACGGCAGGACACCTTTTCATTGCATCCATGGCAGCGTTTGTATTAGCTAAGTATGATTTCCCGGGCGGCCAGGCATTTTTCAAACTGGTTACCATCGCAATGATGTTCACCGGTTATGTAACTGCAATCCCCAACTATCTGATTATCAACGGACTGGGCTGGGTTGACACTTACTGGGCAATCATCATTCCCGCATTTGCATCTCCCATGGGACTGTTCCTGATGAAGCAGTTCATGGAAGGACTTCCCACCTCTCTGATTGAGGCTGCCAAGATTGACGGTGCAAATGAGTGGAGAGTGTTCAACGGTATTGTAATGCCCAACGTAAAGCCTGCATGGATGACTTTGATTATCTTTTCGGTGCAGGGCCTGTGGAACAACAGAGCTACAACCTTTATTTACTCTGAGGAGAAGAAGATGCTTCCTTTGGCAATGTCACAGATTCAGGCCGGCGGTATTGCCAGAACAGGCCAGGGTGCAGCGGTAATGGTTGTTCTCATGGTTGTGCCTATTGCAATATTTATCTTCTCAGAGAGCCAGATTCTGGAGACGATGGCTAGCTCCGGTCTGAAGGATTAACAGGGAATGAGGTGGCGTATGAAAAAGACAATAAAAAGAATCGGCGCACTTGCATTGAGCGCCTTGGTTTTCTTAGGATCTTCAATGGTTGCCCTTGCCCGGGAGGATAACTACACTTACAACTATGACTGGTGGGGAGATGTTCAGGATTCTCCGGATTTTTATTCCGTAGCTACCAGCATCACCTCCGTGGATTTGGGCCTGGATAAGAATCTTTCCAATCCCCAGGGTCTCTTTGTAAGGAATAATATGGTTTATATCTGTGACACAGGTAACAACCGTATTATTGAGCTGGAGAGAACAGATAAGGAAAAGTTTGAGGTAAAAAGAGTCATTGAAAGCTTTAGAGGGATGGTGGAGGTCAATACCTTTGCAGGCCCCACAGATATCGCTGTTACCGACGAGGGCAACTTATTTATCGCAGATAAGAACAATGCCCGTATCCTGAAGCTTGACAAGAATCTCAACTATATCATGCAGTTTAACATGCCTGTGGATTCATCTATCGATCCCAACACACTGTTTCAGCCAAACAAGATTGCAATTGATACGGCCGACCGTGTGTACTGTATCGCAACAGGTATCAACAAGGGTCTGATTAAGTACGAAAATGACGGCACCTTCTCCGGATTTGTAGGAGCAACCAAGGTTACCTACAACTGGACGGATTACATTCGGAAAAAGTTTGCGACACAGGCCCAGAGAGCACAGATGGTTTCCTTCGTTCCTACCGAGTATTCCAATATCTACATGGACTATGAAGGCTTCATCTACTCCACAATTTCATCGGCCAAGGAAGAGGATTTGAAATCAGGTGCACAGGACGCAGTCCGCAAGCTGAATCTGATGGGAAATGACATCCTGGTAAGAAATGGTGAATGGAAGCTTTACGGCGACCTGTACTGGGGTACCGGAGGTGATGCTACCGGACCTTCCCAGTTTACGGATGTAACCGCTCTTGAAAATGATGTGTATGTCTGCCTTGACAAAAACAGAGGCCGTCTCTTCGGATATGATGACCAGGGTAAGATGGTATTTACCTTTGGTGGTATCGGTAATATGGACGGCTACTTCAAGAACAATGCCCCTTCTGCCATTGAGCATATGGGCTATGACCTGCTGGTTCTGGATTCCAAGGACTGCAGTCTGACTGTTTTCTCTCCCACGGAATTCGGTAATCTGGTTTATGAGGCTATGGACCAGTTTGACCAGGGTGATTATGATGCGTGCGGTCAGACCTGGCAGGATGTTATCACGCTCAACGGTAACTACGACCTGGCATATATTGGATACGGTCGTGCACTGCTTCGACAGGAGAGATATCGCGAAGCAATGGATTACTTTGAACTGAAGTACGATGATGAGAATTACTCCAAAGCCTATAAGCAGTACAGAAAAGAATGGGTGGAGGATCACATCGGAATAATTGTGGCTGTGATACTTGCGATTTTCCTGATTCCCATGATTATCGGTAAAGTAAAGGCAATCAAGCACGAAATAGACATCGCAGACATATTCAAACAATAGAATAACGGAGGCCGGTATGATAGCTTCAATCAAGAAAAACAAATTACAACATTATTTAGCGACACTTAAGTTCGCACTGTATTGTATTACGCATCCCCTTGACGGCTTCTGGGATCTGACTCACGAAAAGAGAGGCTCATATGCTGCGGCGAAT
Organism: Acetatifactor sp.; assembly: GCA_051880315.1. Lineage (GTDB taxonomy): Bacteria > Bacillota > Clostridia > Lachnospirales > Lachnospiraceae > Acetatifactor. Next base: position 10,937 of record JBJENR010000079.1, on the reverse strand, counting down.
ACTATCTTGATTATTACGCTGATTGTCAGGGTGATGAAACTGAGATTTACCAGTTTTATCTTCCTTCAGGTTTATTGGGAAGAGCTGAATATTTTCCTCTATCTGGCAAGTATCGTTTTCCCGCTTTTGCTTTTTGTAATCGGCAACTGGGCCCTGACAACACTCTTTGATGGTAAGGGAAGGCTGGGACAGGTATACATGGCAAGCTGCTACTGCCTGACACCTTATCCTCTGATGCAGTTACCTCTCATGATTATCAGTAACTTTGTCACCGTGGATGAAGCAGAATTTTATTCCGTGCTCAGCGGTCTGGCACTGGTATGGTGTGCATTGCTCTTTATCGCCGCCATGGGTCAGGTTCATGAGTATTCCGCTGGAAAGAATATCCTGTTTATGGTAGCGACTCTTTTTGCGATGCTGGTTATGATTTTTATCCTGATGCTGTTCTTCAGCATGATTTCGCAGGGCGTTTCCTACTTTATTTCCATAGGAAAAGAGTTGCTGTTCCGATTATAGCGTGAAGAGAGAACGTTTGGTATAAACGGGAGGATGGAGAAATCGTGAAAAAAGAAAATAATCGCAGAAATGCCGAAAGAAAAGCGGCAGTATTAAAACAATTAAAAAGTTTGATTTTCCCTCTGATTCTCTGCGCTATCATTGTGGCAGGCATCATCGTTGTTTTGAACTACAAAAACAAAGAAGAGGAAGAACAAATTATTCCCATTTACGGTTACGACGGAACGGATCAGCCCATTGTCATGGACAATGGAAAGCTCAAGCTTACCATGGATCCCATGACAACGCAGTTTTCCGTTGAGGTAAAGGAGACCGGGGATGTCTGGTACTCCAATCCCCAGAATATGGAGACGGATGCCACCGCTGCAGGCGAGAACGAAAAGAACAGTCTGCAGTCCACCGTACTTATGTCCTACAGTATGGTAACCGGTGACAAGATTACATACAACAGCTTTAAGCACAGTGTGACTAACGGAATCTATGAAATAGAGACCGGTGACAACTTTATCAAGGTGAAATATTCCATGGGTATTGTGGAGAGACAGTATGTGGTTCCTCCTGTATGTACCCAGGAGAATTTTGAGAAGTGGCTGGAGCTTATGGAGCCTTCCGACAAGAGCATGATTAAGGGGTATTACAAGCTCTATGATATCAACAACCTGAAGAAGGGTGATGACAAGGAAGCGCTTCTGGCAAGCTATCCCAGTCTGGAGACCGAGAAGCTTTACATCCTGCGAAGCAATGCCAGCGGTGCCGTAAAGGAGACCATGGAAAAGGTCTTTGAGAAGATTGGATATACGTTGGAGGACTACGAGGCAGATAAGGATTTGGATGCTTCAGAATCTTCTTCTAATAAACCCGTTTTTGACATCAGTGTGATTTATCGGCTGGACGGTGAGGAGCTTGTGGTTGAAGTTCCCATGAGTGAGCTGTTATACAAGACGGCTACACCTATCTATACTTTGTCTGTGCTTCCCTACTTTGGCGCAGGCGGAAAATCGGATGACGGCTTCATCCTGGTACCCGAGGGCGGCGGCGCCATCATCAATTTTAACAATGGCAGAACGGCACAGAGTAACTACCTGGCAAATTTGTACGGCTGGGATATGGCTATGGTAAGGGATGAGGTGGTGCATGAGACCAGAGCATACTTCAATGCCTTCGGTATTTCCAGGGAAGACAGCTCTTTCCTCTGCATTCTGGAGGAGGGTGCTCCTTATGCAGCCATAAAGGCTGACGTCAGCGGCAAGAAAGATAACACAAGCTACAATTATGTCAATGCCCTGTATACGGTTTCTCCCAGAGAGGAATACAAGGTAGGCGACATTGCAGACAGTAAGGTGTTTGTCTATCTGGAGGACTTGCCGGACGAGACCCTGACCCAGAGATATCGCTTTGTGGATGGCGGCGACTATACGGATATGGCGAAATCTTATCAGGCTTATCTGAAAGAAAAGTATGGCTCATATCTGACAAAGAATGAGGAAACCAAGGCACCTGCGGTAATCCAGATTTTGGGAGCGGTTGACAAGGTGAAGCAGATTGTGGGTGTTCCCGTGTCAAAGCCTCTGGAGCTTACTACATTTAAGGAAGCTGAAGAATTAATCAATGAATTATCCCAGCTGGGTGTAGAGAATATGACGGTCAAGATGCTGGGATGGTGTAATGGCGGTGTTAACCAGAAGATTCTGAAGAAGGTAAAGCCCCTTTCCGAACTGGGAGGCAAGAATAAACTGAAGTCAATGATTGATAATGCAAATTCAATCGGTGTTGACGTATATCTGGAGGGTGTAACCCAGTACGAATATGACAGCGATATCTTCGACGGCTTCTTCTCCTACAGGGATGCAGCCAAGTTTATTTCCAAGGAAAGAGCTGAGCTCTATATTTACAGTGATGTAACCTTTGCAGCCAGAGAGGGCGCGGACAGCTACTATCTGCTGCACACCGACCTTGCCTTTGAGATGGCGGAGAACTTGGCTGAATTTGCGTCAAAGTATGGCACAGGGGTAGCTTTCAGGGATACAGGAAAGGATTTGTCTGCGGATTATTACAAGAAGAATTTCAACAGCAGACAGGCGGTTCTGTACAGACAGGCAGAGTACTTAAAGAAACTGCGGGATGCAGGTCAGAATGTTATGATTAATATGGGTAACGATTTTGCAGCACCCTACAGTAATATAATTACAGACATGGATCTCCGTGGCAGTCAGTATACTCTGCTGAATGAATTCGTACCCTTCTATCAGATGGCAATCCACGGCTATGTGGATTATACCGGTGAGCCCATTAATCTGGCCGGAAACGCAGAGGAGGAACTGCTTCTCTCCGCAGAGTACGGTGCAGGACTGAGTTTTACCTTTATGAAGGAAAGCTCCTTTGCACTTCAGAAGACTCTTTACACAGAGTATTATGGTGCGGAATATGATGCATGGCGCGACAAGGCGCTGGAAATCTACAAGAGATACAATGCTGAGCTTGGCCACACCTTCAACCAGGAAATGACTGGACACGAGATTCTGGCAGAAAAGCTGACATGCACCATTTATGAAGACGGTACAAAGGTCTACGTGAATTACGCAACCGAGGATGCGGTGACACCGGACGGAATCAAGGTTCCTGCAAGAGATTACAAGGTTGTCCGTTAATGGGTAGGGCGATAAAATTGGCAGAAAGGGTAGTGTGGTTATGAAGAATCAGAAGAACAAATTGGCGGGTCTTCAGAAACGAAAGGCGATTTCCGGTTATTTCTTTATTGCACCTTTCATTATCGGTTTCCTGTTTTTTATGCTGAAGCCGTTTTTCCAGTCCCTGTATCAGAGCTTCTGCTATGTGGATGCTAAGCCGGGTCAGCTGTTAACAACCTGGACGGGACTGAAGAATTACATTGATGCCTTCACGGTGGACGTTGATTTTTCCAGTAAGCTGGTGGAGGAAGTATCAAGAATGTGTGTTTACTCCCTGGCAATTATGGTATTCAGCTTTTTCGTTGCGCTGATACTGAACCAGAAATTTAAGGGCAGAGCCCTGGTGAGAGCCGTGTTTTTTCTCCCGGTGATTCTCTCCTCGGGCGTTATCCTGGGACTTGAGACTGACAACTCCCTCATGGCCCGCCTTCAGGAGACTGTGGAGATGTCAGCCCAGGGTGTCAGTATTACGGGAGCCCTGGAGGACATCCTGAGAACGGCAGGTGTGGGAACGAAAGCCTTTGAAAAGGTATTTGAGGTCATCGACAATATTTATGATGTTGCCATTGCCTCCGGTATTCAGATTATTATTTATCTCTCGGGCCTGCAGACCATCTCCAGCAGTATGTATGAGGCTGCAGACATTGAAGGATGTACTAAATGGGAGAGCCTGTGGAAGATTACCTTCCCTATGATCAGCTCCCTGTTCCTTGTAAACTGGATTTATACCATTGTTGATTTCTGTATGCGTTCGGACAATCAGGTGATTGAGAAATTTGACTCCTATATCGGTAAGCTGGAGTATGGTCCCGCTGCTGCTATTGTGTGGATTTATTTCATCGTTATCATGCTTATACTGGGTATCAGCTCGCTGATTATCTCAAGGAGGGTTTACTATTATGAGTAAAGCAAAGGAAAAGAAATACAGTAAATACAACAATTTCTGGGAGAGGAACAGAAAATCCCAGGGCTATCTGCTCAAAAAGACGGTGATGGGTTACGCAGTCAGCATCTGCAGATTTGTACTGCTGTTTGGTCTGTGCTTTCTGATTCTGCAGCCAATCTTTAACAAGATTTCCGTCAGCTTTATGACAGAGGCAGATTTGTATAACCCGGTTGTAATTTCCATTCCGGAACACTTTACCACGGAGAACTATCTGCTGTCGGCACAGATTATGCAGTATGGTAAGGCTTTGAGAAACTCTCTGATTGTTTCCCTTACAATCGCTATTTTGCAGATTTCCATGTGTACCCTGGTAGGATACGGGTTTGCCAGATTTCAGTTCCCGCTGAAAAATTTCTGGTTTGCCTGCGTGATTCTGGTTATCCTGATTCCGCCTCAGACCGTGTCCACCTCATTGTTCCTGAATTTCATGAACTATGATATCTTTGGACTCTTTAAGCTGATTACGGGACACACCATCAACTTAAACGGTTCCTGGATACCCTATTATCTTATGAGTGCGGGCTGTATGGGTCTGAAGAATGGCTTGTACATTTATATGATTCGTCAGTTCTTCAGAAACATTCCGAAGGAACTGGAAGAGGCGGCTTATGTGGACGGCTGCGGCACCCTGAAGACTTTCCTGAGAATTATGCTCCCTGATGCAAAGCCCATTCTGACCTCCTGTTTCCTGTTCTCCTTTGTATGGCAGTGGACAGATGGCTTCTACTCAAAGATGTTTATGGGAAATACCAGACTGGTAAGTACCTCCCTGTCGAGAATTGTGGATTCTCTGGCAGTATACATTTCCAAGGGCACAGGTATTGTGGGTACGGTATCCATCGCGTACTCCAACTGTATTCTTTCTACAGGTACCCTGATGATTATCCTGCCTTTGATTATCCTGTATCTGTTTGCACAGAAGGGCTTCGTGGAAAGTTTAAGCAGTTCCGGTATAAAGATGTAGTTTACAATTTGCAGAAATGGTAGTATAATAATCTGGTAGGCAATCTACATAGACCAAAATGATATATATATCCATGATCCTTAATGAAAGTGTCCCGGAAAAATATCGCTTTCAGGAGAGGACGGAGGAGTATATATAGATTAAAGGAGGAAGAAAATGAAAAGAGAGATGTTTAGAAAACTTATGGCTGCTTCTCTTGCTACGGTAATGGTAGCAGGTCTTGCAGGCTGTGGTAATTCTGCTGCAGGTGCATCCGGAAGCGGAAGCGCAGCAGGAACTCCGGCTGGTACCGGAAGCCAGGCTGCATCCGGCGCACAGCAGGATGTTGAACCTTATCCTGTTTTGACAGATGCAAACGGTAATGTTTATGATCTGGGTGGCATGGAGATTATTATCCGTGACTGGTTCTCTCCCGCTACAGAGAACGGTCTGAACGATCCCACCAACGATTACGAGGAAGCTCGTCTTGAGTATCTGGATTGGATTCAGGAGAAGTACAATTTCAAGATTAAGAGAGAAGCTATCGGCGACTGGGGCAGCAACCCTCAGGACTTTGTAGACTATGTAACAGCAGGCGGAGATGAAAAGAACTATGTGTTTGTTCTTCGTAACGACCCTACCGTTACCTCTGCAATGGGTAAAGGTTATATGTGGGATCTCACACAGCTCGACTCACTTGATTTCTCTGAGAACAAGTTCCAGCTGAACAAGCTGCATGAGAGATTCGCCCTGAAGGATCACTACTATGCAATGGCTACCGGATATCCTGAGCCTCGTGACGGTATCTTCTTCAATAAGACTGCACTTACCGAGGCAGGTATCACCAATCCTGACAGCCTTTATGACATGCAGGCAGACGGAACCTGGACTTGGGATAAGTGGACAGAAATCATGGATCAGGTACAGCGCGACGTTGATAACGATGGTACTCTTGATATCTATGGTACTACCCAGAACAATGGTCAGTTTGCATTTGCCGCTGTTTACAGTAATGGTGCAGAACTGGTTGGTAAGGATGCAGACGGCAAGTTCGTATACAAGGCAGAGAACGCTGAGACCGTTGCTGGTCTTGAATTCGCTGTAAAGGTTATGACTGACTATGCAGTTAAGTTTGAAGATGGTGCTGCATGGGATGCATACAAGAATGCATTCAAGAGCGGCCAGGCAGCATTTATGTGTGAGCAGGCATACAACATGAACAACGGAAGCATGCTGTATGTTCCCACTGAGAAGGATAAGGCAGACGGAACCGGCTTCAGCTTTGACTACGGCTTTGTATTCTTCCCCAAGGGACCCAATGCAACAGGTTACACCAATGTTTGGGAAGACAATGCTCATGTAATTCCCAGCTGCTATGACAAGGAAAGAGCAAACAAGATTGCATTTGCATACAACCTGTATACCGAAGATATCCCCGGATATGAGAACTACAAGGCTGCTCTGCCCGGATACCTTGCAGGTGCTTGCGATACCCGTACCGTATATGAGACCTGTGATGCTATGTTGACCAACGGTTTCGTTACCTATCACGGTGTTGTTCCCGATCTCGTTACCACAGATCTGCAGTGGCAGATTTACGCTGGTGCAGTTGTATCTGAGAAGCTGGAAGCTATCAGAGAGAGCTGGAACACCGCTATCGATGCTGCAAACAGCAAGAACGAGTACGTAAACGAGTAATTATTCTCAAAGATAATGTATCTCGCAGAAGATATATGATTAATTGGGCGGTGTTTTCCGGGCACCGCCCTTTTATTAGTCAAACACCAAAAAATGCGATGTTGTTGCAATACTTAGTTAAGAATTATGAATAGAAAAGAGGTAGTATATGGAAGTGAAATTTCATCTGCCGGGACTGCGGCAGAATTATCCGTTAAACATGCTTATCTTGAGTATGAAGGAACAGATGCCGGAGCGGTTTCGCGACGGCGTTGAAATAGCCTCTTTTTTTGGAGAATTTCCCACCTCTTTATGGAATGGCGGCAGACCGTCCAATTACGACCAGTGTGATGCCGGTTTTATCAGAAGTGTGATTAAGAATATAAATGACAGGGGAATTCCGATTCGCTACACCTACACGAATATGCTGTTGACAAAGGATGAGCTGAAGGACCCTTACTGCAACTTCTGTATGAAGGCTGCAGACAACGGCTTGAATGAGGTGATTGTTTTTTCCCCTGTTTTAGAAGAATATATCCGTGAGAATTATCCGGGCTATAAAATCATCAGTTCCACCTGCAAGGAAATCAGAGATATTCATCTGGTCAACGAAGAACTGAAGAAGGATTACAGTCTGGTGGTCCTGGACTATAATTTTAACAATCGGTTTGATGAGCTGGAGAAGATTGAGGATAAAGGACGCTGTGAAATTCTGGTTAATCCTGTGTGCGTTCCCAACTGTCCCAGAAGAGGGAAGCATTACGAAAACGTGGCAAAGAACCAGCGCATCATGCTTAAGAATCGCCTTCTGCCAAAGGATAAGCAGATACCCCTCGACAAATGGCATTGCGAGTACGGGGAAAATGGAGGAATCTACAAAATAAGTAATTATTGTACCTATGTTTCGCCGGAGGCAATCTGGGAAAAATATGTGCCCATGGGTTTCCACAACTTCAAGATTGAGGGCAGAACGGCTAATCTCTTTTCCCTGATAGATACCTATTGTCATTATCTAATCAAGCCGGAGCTGCAGGGAGATACCAGACTCCTTTTGCTCAATAATCTCGTTTCCAACAGGATTATCACCGTAAATCATTTCAGACCCGCAAAATGGGTACCGGAGGAATAAAAATGGCGAAGGAAGTATACTGGCATCTGCCCGGTTTTTGCTATTTCAGACTGCTGAATCAGGTTATCATCAATTTCATGAAGGAATATCCCGACAGCTTTCGGGAGGGATATCGCATCGGATCTGTATACGGCACCTTTCCCGGAGCTATCTGGAACGGCGGTAGAACGGTATTCGGTATCACGGGGAAATCAGACATTCAGAGAATCCTGAATATGTATAACAGCAGGGGAATTCCGGTGAGATTCACCTGGACCAATTCCCTGTTGGAGGAAAAGCATAATTATGATACCTACTGCAATCTGATTATGAGGCTGGCGGATAACGGTCTGAATCAGGTGCTTGTGAACAGTCCGGCGCTGGAGGAATATGTGCGCAGGGAGTATCCGGGGTTTAAACGAATATCCTCCACCACCAAGCGCATTACCGGACTGGAGGGCCTGCTTTCCGAGCTGGAGAAGGACTATTATCTGGTGGTGCTGGATTATGACCTGAACCACAATGAACAGGCGCTGAAGGCTATTGAGGCTCAGGCGGGCAGGGTGGAAATCCTTGTGAATGAGGTATGTTTTCCCGGCTGTCCAAAGAGAGAAGAGCATTACAGACAGCAGTCCCAGCTGCAGCTGGAGTATGATGTAAACACTGGCTTCCCCTGCCCAAATCGTGTGGGACAAGCCACCTTTGAGGACTGCAAAAAGCGGCCGGCCTTTGTCTCCAATGAGGAGATAGAGAGCTATATTGAAAGAGGGTTCGTGAACTTTAAGATAGGCGGTCGGGGAATGCCCCAGGAATTTGTGAAGGAATCTTATCTTTATTTCCTGGTGAAGGAAGAAGCAAGGGATTTTATCCGCAGAAAAATTGACAAACAGTTTGCGGAATTTAAGAAGGTAATGCAGAACAGAAGATAAACTTACCAATGAAAAACACACTTTTAAGAAAGTGTGTTTTTTTGTACAAAAAGAACAATAAAACATGGAAAGAAAGCAAGACTTGAGGAAAAAATCACAAAAGATAAGGAGCAATACTTCCGGCGATGAGTTAAAATAATGATTGTAAACTAGGCTGTAAAGGAGTAGGAGCATGAACGGTTACAGAATCCGGAAAAGACTGGGAATCATATGTACCTGGGGAGTGGTTTCTCTTTTGCTGTGCAGCTGCGGAATGCAGCAGCCGGAGACACCTCTCATGGTAGTGGAGGATTCCGATGATACGGTGGAATATAATTTTGCAACTGCTGAAAAGGGGGATGTGGTTCTGACCCAGAGGGTGATGTGTACCTATAAGCAGCAGGCGGACCAGGAAATCAGCTTTTCACTGACAGGACGCCTGGTGGATAAGGTCTATGTTCAGGAGGGAGATCTGGTAAAGAAAGGGGATCTTCTGGCAGAACTGTCGGCAGGAAATCTGGAGAGGCAGATAGAGGACCTTGAGTACAGAATATCCAGAAACCAGTTGTTGCTGGAATATGCGGATAAGAATGAAGAGCTGGATATTTCTCAGGCGTGGGTGAATTATCTTTTCAATGGTTATCCTTTCAGCAAGGAGGCATTGGATGAATCCATTGCGTCAATCCAGCAGAGATACAGATATCAGAGGGAAGACAGCGAGGATGCCCTGGAGTTGGACAGGATGCAGCTTGCAAAACTGCAGCAGGAGTTTCAATACTGCAGGGTATATGCGGGTATGGACGGCAAGGTGTATAAGTTAAAAGAACATCTGGAGGATTCCACCTCCAAGGATGGAGAGGTGATTATGACCATTGTGGATAATTCCCAGTGTCTCTTCGAAGCCAAGATTCCGGAATATGCGGACTGCTTCAAAGAAGGGGAAACCGTAAGCATGACCGTGGTAACCGGCTCTGCTCCCGGACAGTATGAGCTGCTGCCATACCAGATTGAAAACTGGGGTGAGGTTCAGCAGTTTACCGTCTTCTCCGGTCCCACCACCACGGGAATCGAAGTGGGAACCAACGGAACCATGCAGTTTGTGGTGGATAGCAGACAGCAGGTTCTTTGTATACCCAAAACTGCAGTCAACAGTGCAGACGGTAAATATTTTGTCTATGTGGCGGACGAGGATAACATGAGACAGGTCCGCTGGGTAGAGGTTGGACTTGTGGGAGATGATATGGCAGAGATTCTTGACGGTCTGGAGGAAGGGGAAAAGGTGATTCGTAAATGAAAAAGAGAAGATACGAAAAATTTTTGGCAGCAATGTTCTCCGGAATCCTGTTGACGTCCTTCCTTGGAGGGTGTGGCGCCACGCCGACTGCGGCGTCGGAGGATATCGTGCTTCTGGAGCCGGTGGGCGTGGGAGAAATCTATGAAACGGCAGCACGCAGAACCCTGTACGATGCCAAGGTGTACAACGGTCTCATCTGTCCCTATACCAGTGAATACTCCCTGGAGAATGCCATGCAGTTCGGAGGCTATGAAGCCCTTCCCGGAGAGGCGGTGAACAAGGGCCAGGTGCTGATGCTGACCAACACGGAAGGAATCGAGAAGCAGATTGAGCAGATGGAAGAAACCATAGCCGCAAACGAGAAGGATTATCAAGAATACCTCAAGGAAGCCAATGAAAGCCTTGCGGTAGCAAAGAGCGATGAAAATTTCTGGGGAACAGCGGTAGAGAACTGGGAAAAGGAAAAGCCGGCCACGGACGATCCCGGTTATGGGGCCTGGGAGGCTGACAACAAGTACTATACAAGCAAGTACAGCAATGCTCTGATTTCCCGTCAGAAGCAGGAGGAGGCTATCCGGCAGAGAACGGGGCTGTATGAGACGGATTCCCGGTATAATCAGCTGCAGCTGAAGAGACTGAAGGAGGACAAAAGCCAATGTACCCTGCTATCCGGGATGAAGGGCGTGGTTACCAATATCAGGCTGCTGAACAATAACGATTATATGGAAGCGGATGCTCCCATGGTAGCCGTGGCGGATTTGGATCGAAAGCTGTTAAAGACAGAGTACATAAGCAAGACGGATATCAACAAGGCTGAGGATGTATATGCAATCATAGATGGTAAGCGCTACGAGGTAG
>JBJENR010000078.1:0-13605 GCA_051880315.1 Acetatifactor sp. | reverse complement strand
CCTTCTCAAACGAGGTGCCACCATCTAACTGCCAATCAGTTAATGTCAAATCCCCGGTGAGCTTGAATATTACTTTTATACTCCTGTCCGTTGTTGACAGTCCCGACAGAACCGCCTTTAACTGATCCACGGTTTCGATTCCGGCTATGCATGTAGCAACGTTCCCTTCCCCGTCAAACTCAGCAACACCCAAACACTTCAAGTCACTCAGCTTTGTTATCACTCCGGATGCTTTATGGAATGTACAATTCTTTACAGTATCCGGTACAGGATATATATCCCAACCTGAAACCTCCGCTTCCTCTGCTTTCGACAATAGAGGCAGATTGGCAGCAACGACTATCATCACTGCCAAAACACAAAGTACTCCCACTGCAGAAAGAATTCTGGCAGTGTACTGTGGGGCTTCCTTCCATTTCCTTCTGATTGCTTCCTTTACACGGTTCTTTTTTGTTTTTACCCTTTTTGAACGCCGCTTGAAAACAGAACTCTCTTCTGCTGAAGTTGGTTCTGCTTCTCTCCGCTCCTTCTCAATATTCTGTAATTCATCGTTTTTTTCTTTTAAATACAGGCTCATGTTTCCTCTCCTGTGGTTTGTATTTCTATGTGCACGCCCGGAATTGCCATTCTATGATACATCATAGCACGGATTGCTCTTCCCGGTCATTACCCGTTCAGGTAGTCTATGCCTCTTCTGCCTCATATTTTTGAAGCAACGCCTTCTGCTCCGGCTTCATGTTCTTATTCAGCTTGCGGTACTCATTGGCAATGCCGCTGAGAATATGCTTCATACCGATGTCCGTTTCCTCCACTGCTGCCAGATAAGCCCCCTGCAGCGCCGCATTCCTGATAGCGGCTCCCGACAGCTCGAAATTCTCCGCCAGCACCGCCGCATCCATATCCTCGGACACTCCGGCCTGCTCCGGGAATACCTTCTGCCACAGCCTGACTCTGACCTTCTCATCCGGCATGGGAAAATTCAGCATATAGGTAATCCTTCTGCGGAAGGCCTCGTCAAAATTCTGCAGCAGATTCGTAGCAAGGATGGAAATCCCGTCCCACTCCTCTATTCTCTGCAGCAGATACGCTGTTTCCGCATTGGAATATTTATCCTGGGCGTCATTTACCTCATTCCGTCTGGCAAAAAGGGCGTCCGCCTCGTCAAAGAGAAGAATTCCCTTCAGCTGCCCGGCCTGCTCGAATACCTTACCGATATTCTTCTGGGTCTCTCCGATATATTTACTGATCAGCTGGGACAGATCCACCCGGTACAGGGGCATCCCCAGCTCTCCGGCTATAGCCTGTGCCGCCATGGTCTTGCCGGTTCCCGGCGCCCCGTAAAAGAGCAGGGAAATCCCGTTTCCATAGCTGTATTTGTCCGCAAAGCCCCATTCCTTCATAACCTTGTCCCGCGCCTTCAGCATGGCGCAGACCTTGACCAGTCTGCGGTGATGCTCCGCCGGCAGACACAAGTCCTCCAGACGACGGTTCGTCGCCAGCTGACTGATACCGAACAGACTCTGTTCCTGTTCCTCATAGGCTTCCACAATCTGTCCGGCGACTGCTTCCGTCAGCACTCCCTCTCCCACCAGCTGTGCCTGTGCGGTAAATTCACATAACACCTGCTCCAGAACCTTCATGGTATACTGACTGTTTTCCAGCTTTCTCAGCACCTTCTCCGGTATGGAGATACCGCTGCTCTCCGTATAATCTCTAAGGAAAGCTTCCCTGTCTGCCCGGACCGCAACCGGAATCCGGCGATAGAGACTCTTTACACCGGTGCACAGATCCGGGGCACTCTCTCTGTTCTCCAGGAGGATAAGGAATCTGGTGACACGGTCAGCCAGCTGCTCCATACGCCTGCAGAACAGTTCCTCACTGCCCTTCCAATTTCTGGCGTCCACACAGATCAGGGCGTCATACAGCACTGCCGTCAGCATCAGCTCCTGCCAGTCCGCCTGCTCACCGTTCCAAAGAAGCAGAGGCATGCCCAGTCTGTAAGCTGCCTGACCTGCCAGAAAACGGGCTCCGCTTCTGCCGTTTTCCACCAATACATAAGCAAAGGACTCCTCCCCCTCCGGGTTCTCTTCCCGCCCAAATAAGGAGACAATCTCCTCTACAATCTCATTGCCTCCGTACAGCTTCCCGTGGGATGGAAAGAGCAGCCTCATCCCCTCCGGCAGGGAACCGTATTCCGGGTCAGGCAATTCTCCCGACATAAAAGCAGCGACCACAGGGTAGAGATACACCTCCTGCCCGATGTGACCGAAAGCAGGCGACAGACTCTTCATGTCCTCTTTTTCTATCTCGTCTACGGACACGGGACCCCCGAGAAGCCGCCCTGCCAGCTCCGCTTCCTGCTTCGACCACTGCAGCAGACGAGCCGCCTCCTCCGCATAATTTCTGTTGCTGACCATATCCTGATAGGTAAACTCTGTGATTACTTTCTTTGTACTCATAACTTATCCTCTACGCTCTATGGCTGTTTCCTGCTCCGCTCTGCTCCTGCGACTTATTGCTCTTCTTTTTTCTCGGAGGAATCCTGATTCCCATCGCCTTCACCGGAATCAATCATCTCTGTCTCTTCCTTCATGGCTCTTAATCTCTGCTGTCTGTAATACTCAAACATCTCGTGCTTTTCGATATCAAAGGCATAGTTAATCTTCCTGATAAAGCCTCTCCTGCCGCTATCTTTTCGATACAGAACAGCCTGCAGCAGATTGCTTTCCTCCTGCAGCTCCCGTATTCTTTCGTTCAAACTGCCGTTCTCCCGGTGCTTTCCCTCCCGGGCATTCTCCCTGATGCCCTCCTGCAGACGCTTTATCTCTTCTCTTGTACTGTCAAGTTGCTGTCTCTCCTGCTCCTGATAGAAAAAAGGCATGGTCTTCAGGATGGCGTCCATATTCGTACTGTGAAAATAGGGCTTCATGGATTTCTCCGACCATGGCTTGTTCTCTGCCTTTTCCAGCAAAACAGCAGCATTCTTCCAACGACCGGATACATAGACCCTGTTTTCATTCCTTTTTTTCTGCTCCGGTTTTTGCTGATATTCCTTCATGATCTTCTGATAACGGGAATTCACCGTGTCATACCGGTTTGTCTTCATGTTGGCAAAGACGAAGCTTCTGCCTCGGTTGGGATTGTAGCCCATCTGTACCTTGCCGTAGACGGTTTCCAGCTTCAGCAGGCGGTCACACTGAAATATCTTGCCGTAATCCTTGAACTCATAATAACCCTCAATCCGCTCATGCTCCTTGTAGGAATTGAGTGTGACATGCACCGGAGCCGTCAGCCGGTAATAGGTTTCCTGCAGCTTCTTCTGCTTTTCCTTTATCTCTTGTTTGGATTTCAAACTGTCATATTCTGCCATAGCAACCTCTCATTCCTCTGTCGGCATCTCTCTGCTCTGTTTCACCGCTCTGCTCTCACTGCTCCGTTTCGCCGCTCCCGCTCTCTCTGCTTTCGTTCTCCGTGCTCAGACAATTCCCCACTCTCTGGCTCTGGTAATGGCCTCACTGCGGGAACTTGCCTGCAGTTTCTGAAATACCTTTTTCAAATGATATTTGACCGTGTTCTCTGAAAGGAACAGCTCCCCGGCAATATCAGCATTTTTCATTCCCTGACAGAGCAGTCTCAGGACATCCATCTCCTGCACACTCAGTTCCTCATGTTCCTTACGTTGTTTGAGGAAATTGGGATACAACAATGCTTCCTTCCTGGTCTGTTCCATGATTTTCTCATAGTACTTCGCATCGACCTGTTTCTTCCGGTTCTTATTCATCTCCTCGTATTTCTTCAGAACAGGATAGATAAGATTCCCTTTGTCCGCGTAGATACGTACCATGCCGTATTTTTCCGTTTCGACCAGAATGTCGTCCAGCTGCTTTTTCCAGGAATCATCCCCCTGACGATAGCAAAGTATCATGGCCAGGATCCGCATATTCAGTTCATCATAGATTCTGTGGTAGGACCTGGTATATTCCAGCATTCGCTGCAGAATCAACTGGGCACTTTCTATCTGGTCCAGCATGATATAGGCATATATTTTGACAAAATAACAATATCTGTCCAGGATGACAAATAGCTCATATTCCCTCGGTGCCCTGTATTCCAGCCATTCTCTGACCGGTTCTGTCTGCCCTGCCAGCATACAGGTATAGACACGAAAGGCATCCAGATTTTTCCTGTTATATTCATTCCCGCTCTGTTCTACCGTCCGCTCCAGACCCTTAAGAATATAGGAAGCCTGCTCTGCCTGGTTCCGGTGATACATAATCTTCACCAACAGCATATTGGCTACAAAAGCAGTTTCCCCGCCCTTGACTGCTTTGCCTGCTCCTTGTCCCAACAGGTTCATTGCCTCCTGGAGATCACCCTTGTCGTACGCCAGCTCTCCCAGTGCGGTCTCCTCAAAACCGATGAAATCCTCCTGCAGGACAACCGACAGCCTCTGACAGATCTCATGAGCTGCTGCCTGATCACACTGCATGTAAACACTGAAATCCCTGCCACCATGTATGACACTGGGAAGTCCTCCGCTGATACTCAGCTTATAGCCGGAATACTCCGGCTGTCCCTCCATGAACTTTAGCTGCTCCTCCAGATCCTCCGGCTTCTGAAAGGGAAGACCGATTTTCATGGGACCGTATACCTGCTTGTACCTCTGATATTCCTCGGAGTCCTTGGGCAGCTCCGACAGGTGCTTCTCTGCCAGTCTCATATAGCATTCTGCTTCGCTCTTGTTCGCGCAGATCGCCTCCATATAGGCAAAGGCATAGATCAGTATGGGATCGTTGACAATATAATTCTGCGGAATATTCCTCATGTATGGCTCCAGAGCAGGATACCCGGCATACAATACATTATTTTTGCAGGTCGCATGCAGACATTGAATCATTCCCTGTTTATCATTGTTCAAATCCGCATATCTGATTGCTTCCAGCCATTCCTCCTTATTGCAATAATATGTAAATGCCGTATCGTACAAAGGTTGTAATTCTCTCACGCCCAGGTAGGATGTCTGTCTTTTTTGCAGAAATTTCCGCAGAAAATCCTCAATCTCATATTCTTCTTCGCCGCGAAAAATCAATGCTCCATAGGATTCCGTCAGGTCATTCAAAATGCGCAGACTATCCTTCTCGCTGTACCCGAATACCTGCATCAAAAGCTCTTTATTCACTTGATGGAAGAAAGCAAGCTTCAACAAAATGAGCTGATATTCGTAGGGAAAGGTTTTGAAACATACCATTTCATAATATTGGAAGCATTCTTCGTAACATTTACTGAGAAGGTGTTGATTTATCATTGGTCGCCTCTCCTTCCAGAAGACCCTCTGTCACAGCCATAAATAACGGCATTCCATGACAGATCTCATACAAGCTTCTGATTTGTTCCCGATGTCCTTCATAGCTGTAAGTACATATACTGCTTAATTCTTTTTCGGAATATCTCAATCTGCTTTTTCCGTAGATCGTGATCTGAGAGGTAAGCTTGTAAGGCAGCAGCTGTGGTGGTAACGGAATCCTCCCCGCAAGTATGTACTTACATTCCGGATGCTGGTTCTGAATAAAACTCATCAACAACTCCATCTGTCCGGAGACCACCCACTCTCCCAGATTATCTACCAGAAAATACTGCGTCTGCATATCTTTCTCTTGTGATTTACCCTCTTCCGGCACAAAGCCCATTCCGTTGATTTCCGAGGTATGAAGAAATCTGCAGACCTCTTTTCCCAGCTTTTCTTCCAGCTGGCGTAATACCACCGTTTTTCCCCATCCGCAGGGAGCTTCCAGATAAAGCATCTTTTTCTTATGTAATTCATTCAAAATATCACGAATCAATTCGTCTCTCATTATGATATGCATGAATTTCCAGTTCCCCCGGGTAATGCTGCAAGCAATTTACAATGACTGTATAAAAATCTATAGTTTGCAGACATTATAGCAAAAATCAGCATTAAATACAATAATTATTCACATGGATAGTGTAATTAATTACTATTTTCCATGAATAATTGCCATATTCAAAAGATATGATGTATTAACAGCAAATCTAATCTGCACTTAATCATTCTATCATTGTACTTCGTTATATTTTATGGTATAATCGTCACATCTTCATAAGAGGGGGATTTTGGGGATGAATGACCCGGAAAAGTATTTTAAGAAACATAATTTAAGTACGGAAAAGATACTGTATCTCTATCGGCGCGACAGGAAAACCGTAATTTGTTTTGAATCGGGCAAGGAAGCTGCTTCGTCTATTCCTATGCATGAAATGCTTGCATTCCTTCCGGAGGAGGAATTTGTCTCTATTGCCAAGGGCGTAATTGTCCGCTGTGACAAAATTTTCCATATCGCCAATGACGGTGTCTATACCATGACGGACGGAAAGACCTTCCAGGGAAGAAAACGATATCTGAGTGCCCACAAGCGGCTTCGCAAGGAGCTGGACCTGAATGTTCCGGCACTTGAGACCGAATTTATCCCTCCTCTGGGCTTCTATGAAAAATGCAGTATTCTTGATGACATGCCTGTTGCCTACTGCGTGATTGAGCTTGTGTTTGATGAAGAGGGACATGGCATCGATTTTATCTTCCGCTATTGCAACAAGCAAATGGAGGTGGTGGAAGGGCTCTCCATAGAGGAAATGCTCCACCATTCCTTTTATGAGGTATTCAAGAACGGAGACCGTAAATGGCTGGTAACCTATGCGGACGTAGCCTTAAACGGGGTACAGCGTATCATGCATGATTACAGCCCGGAGATTGACAAGGACCTGACCATCTACTGTTATCAGCCGGAGCACGGCTTCTGTGCCTGTGTATTGGTGCCGGAATGAATATGTGAAAATACAATTTTCTTGTGCCCTACTATCCTACGCTGCAAGCCATGTTGTCCGATTTGTTTTTCAAAAACATTAGTACGGCAGGTAAATCAATTTCAGAAAATTTGTGTGCATCTATAAGCTTCTGAACTTCTTTCGTGCTTGCCCAGTGGATATCCGCTGTGTCGTCTCCCGTTGTTAACAACTCACCTTCAACTTCACAAATAAAGTGAATGCCAAATGAATCCACGGGTCCTTCTAATGTTTGGTATGCCGAAAAAGGTTTTATACATTCCATCGAAAATCTGTTACCATCTGTTATAATGGCATTCTTCTCACCATGGATAAATTTTACCTTTAATCCTGTTTCTTCTATGATTTCTCGCTTTAACCCATCAACTATTTTCTCATACTCGTTAATTCTTCCACCCGGAAGTTCATAGACTTCTGGCTCTCCCTCTCGTTTTCTCAGTTGGATAATTAGCTGCTTTTCATTTTCAACCTCTCGAACAAGTAAACCCCTTACATTAACATGAATCATAACAATACTATTCCTTTCTCTCTCCTCCAAAAGTGCCAACAATATCTGGAATCCGAGTACATTTAACGAAAAAATATCAACGTTCCTATTCTACCGCAAATTCGGTACATTCAATTTAATGTATTGCATAACATCATCAGAAAATTTCATTCCCAATTTTTCATAAAATGGAACAGCATCCTTATTTGCGATAAGATAAACTGCAATATCTTTCTCACCACCAGCGATTTCATGTGCTGTCTTCATTAGATGCTTCCCAATACCATGCCCTTTATATTCTCTGTCTACGCCTAAATCTGTGACATACAGCCGGTAACAAAAATCAGTGAGCCTATATAGAACATCCACATTCTCCTGTTTCTGATATTTTTTATCTTATTCCAAGTGATTGTTTCAATTCTTCGCTTATCTCCAACTGTTCTATTAGCCTTTCCGCAGCATCTTTTCCATTCTTCCCACACTAATTACATAATTCATACTTCGAGCATACAGAAATACAATATTCTCCAGAACTGGTCCATAATTTATTCTGTTGTCCGTGTTCTGAGAAAAATAAAAACTTAAGTCAGCAAGATAATATTTTTTGGATTTCATATCAAAACGATTACATTCGTATAAAATCTTTGCATCAAGGTATACTTTTCGTGTCAGGAGCCGGACGTCGATGATTTTTTGACCATTATTGAAGCAATCTTACCGATATTTACTTACAGCATATTAGCCATGTTATATCACCGGATATCTTTACCATTGTCCCGAGAAGTTGTCTGCTGTTTGAGATAATAAAACCTTCCCCATAATTACCTCTTTTTCTTATTGCTGTTCATAATCTGTCACTTCAACTCATCTGTACAAAGCGTAATCCTGCATTTCCCGAAGAAAGCCACTCTCTTCCAATGCTGCTGCCGCTTCGGCCGGATATTCCTTTACCACAATACGTTTTTTCCCATTCAGAATTCTTCCTCTCCTGAATTCCTCTGCGAACAGAGCCAATGTCTTTTCCGGCTCTGTTCCTTCAAAAATGCGCAATGTCTTACCCTGCCTCTCAAAAAGCAACGTCGGAAATCCACCGCAAAAGGCGATAACCGTTCCCGGCACATTGATAAAAGCCTTGCTCTCCTCATGAGGTAACAATTTCCCCCAAGGCTGCATGGGGTCTGCAGCATTCAGCCACACCGTCTCTTTTCGGGGATGCAGTAGCGCAGCGGTAATGCTCTCGAAATCTTTTTTTCGAATAAACTGTGCTCCGGAAAGACCTTTAACATAATAGCCCCTTCTCACCTGTCCTGTGTACTCTTGCACACGCAGAAGGTTCAACGCCTCCTGCCAGGATAGTCCATAGGCAGTTGCTGTTTCCCGACACAAAATGAAATATCTGTCAAAGCACCCGTCCATCTGTTCCTGTACCGTCAACGGGCGCAGAGGACGAACCAAGTCAAAACGTCCCGCCTGCAATGCTTTTACGCGGGTATTCACCCGCTGTCTTACCGTGGTTTTCTTTACCTTCTCACGGTTCAGCCATTGGCGCACCGGCACAAAGCTGTCCGCACACACAATTCCCTTTTCCAGCAGGGAAAGAATGGTATCATGAGGAGACTCTCCGGACAATACATTGTTCAGCGCCTGCAGAAAACTGGCTCCCCGCTTTAAAAGCGCTTCCACCACAAGTCTTTCCTTGTCCAACAGCATATCCCAAGGCACCTCCGGCTCCTTATCCCAATCAATTCTTTCCGTTGCATCAAAACACAGCTTCCCGTTTTCATCTATATGCCAAAAATATTCACCCGCCGCTAAAAAGGTATCCAAAAGACCCTCTCGGTAATTCCTCACTCTGGCAGGTAATATCACCTCTTCCCACAGATTCGCCGACACAGCCATTCCGGCAAGGCCAGAAATAGTCTCCTTCAAACACTCCTCTCCGGGAGCGGAGCGTTGAATACGGGAAAACAAAAGTGCCGCGTAATTTTCCGAGGGACAAGTAGAAATTTCCTCTCTGCGGTTTCTGATCGTCCTGGTTCGTGCCCGTTTATACAGCTCAGCATGGTAATAGATTACCTGCTTCTGTCCTGATACGCCTTTGGTCTCTTTCGTTTCCTCCCGGGAAACGACCTGTCCCTTCCTACAAAGCTCCTCCAGTACTTCCCCCGCAGTTTCTTCTGTCCAGCCATAGCGCTCCGCCACCTGCCCGGCACCTGCTCCGCCCCGATAGCGCAGCATGCGGCGTACAATATGCAAAGCTTCTTCATTTTTGCCGTTTTCCAGCGCTTTCTGATACTCCTCCTGTTGTTCCGCCGCAATCCAAAGTCCCTGCTCCAAATAAAGCGCACGGCCTTCCTCCGCCAGCTTTTCCAGCCATTCCACAGAAATTTCCAGTTCACCGGCTACCAAATCTCCTTCTGTCATCAAAAGAGAATGAAGCTGTCTTTCGTCCTGAGGAAGCTTATTTCTTTCCTGAACCCGGGAAAGCTCCTCCGTTCCCGGATGCACCAGATCCTTTTCCTGTTTTAACGCTTCCTCCACGGCAGCATAAATTCCACGAGGGGTGGGCGAGTAATCATACATCACCGCAGCCTCCTGACTCCACTGTAACGGCAGGGACATGGGAGAAGCCGTATCCGTATAAACCTCACGCACTGCAATTTCCCCGGTGTGAATCTGCTCCAATATTTCACGAACTCCGGTAACATCCCAGAGCTGCTTCATACACTCCTGTCTGGTCTCCCGAATCAAGGGATGTTCCTTTTCCCGTACCACTCTATCCAGCATTTCAGCACTCCGAAGCCGCTGCATCCAAAGAGGCTGTCTGCTGTTCTTACGAACACCCATCATCAGCGCCCTGCCGCAATTATAGCGAAACGCCATATTAAAGAGAGGCGTAGCCGGAAGTAACGTCGATAAAACAGCTTCCGAGGTTTCTGCGTTAATCCGATAAAGCAGACCCTCCGGGATTGCACCATCGCTGTAGGAATAAAGCAAAAAACCATCCTCTTCATCCACGCTTCCGATATTGATGCCTATCTCCTCCCTGGCGGTCTGGACTGCCAGTAATGCCAACGGACTGTTAATCTGTTTTCCAAAAACAGAGTGAATCATCAGCTGGCTGTTACCGGACTGATCCCTGAAATGTTCTGCTATCATCGTTCTGTCATCGGGTAATCCTCCCGTAACGTCAATCTGCCGACGCAAATATCCTGCCGCAAGACTTGAGGCGGACTCATCCAGCCCAAGCTCCCCCAAGACTTCCGTCAACCGCCCGTCTCCCTCTGCCTCTTGAAGCTTACGATAAATTCTGCCGAATTCAATGCCCGTCTCTTTATCCCTGCCCTTCAGTTCCCCCTTCCAGAAGGGAAGCTTTGCTCCCTCTACCGGAGCCTGAACCACACTGACAGTGTCCCTGCTGATATTTGTCACCTGCCAGGCAAAGGCACCCAAAATGAACTTGTCGCCTCTATGGGTTTCATAGACGAACTCCTCATCCACTTCGCCCACCTTCACACCGTCTTCTGTCCGTACGGTATATAATCCCTTGTCCGGAATGGTTCCTCCCGCTGAGACTGCCAGCATCCGACTGTAACCGTCACCCTCCACTCTCTCGTGGATTCTGTCATATAGAATTCTCGGCCTGACCGGGACATCCTCTTTATGCTCAAAGTCTCCCGCCAGCATACCCAAAACTGCCTTAACATCCTCTTTTGTCACATGGCGAAAAGGCCATGCTCTCGGTAACAGCTCCATCACTTCATCTATTTCATAGCCCTTAAAAGCTGCCATGGAAACCAGATGCTGTGCCAGTACATCCAGACACCCTTCCGGCGGATTGAGCTTTTCAACCTTTGCTTCACGGGCCAACTGCGCCGTCATGCCACACTGTACGCTCTCTGCTGCTGTTCTGGGAAACAAATACATGACACTGGTTCGTGTCGGATTATGTCCCGCCCGACCCAGTCTCTGCATCGTTCCGGAAATCGTCCGAGGACAGCCCACCTGCAGCACCCGGTCAATATCGCCTACATCGATTCCCAGATCCATGGAAGAAGTAGCACACAATAGCCGCAGTCTGCCCTCCCGCAAGGCTTCTTCGGTCTCCTGCCTCTGTTCCTTAGAAAGACTTCCGTGGTGTACCCGTGCAAAACCCTCTCCTCCCATCAAATTGACATAATAGGCAAGCTTTTCCGCATACCGCCTGCCTTCAACAAAAGCGATGACACTGCGGTTCCCCTGGCAATACCGATAAACCAGGGTTGCCAGCTCCTGCCATACCGGGTCTTTCTTCCTTTTATTTGCATCCACATAAGGACTTACAATTTGCAGTTGTACCTTTTTTTCCATAGATGGGGCCGCTACAGTGACCGGCTCGGGAGCCAGATATTCTGCTGCCCGATCAAGGGGAGCTATGGTAGCAGACAGACCGATACGCTGCAATGGCCTTTTACACAACACATCTAATCTTGCTATGGACAGCATCAAATGTGCACCCCGCTTTGTATCAATCAGGGCATGAAGCTCATCAATGATAATTGTCTTTGCGGTACAAAGCACATTCTGTCCTGTCTTGCTTGTCAGCATCAGGTACAGAGATTCCGGAGTAATAATCAGAATATGAGGCGGCTTTCTCACCATCTGCTGACGTTCTCTTTGCGTGGTGTCTCCGGTGCGGATTGCCACGGAAATCAACTCTTCACCGTCGATTCCCTCCAATGGTTTTTTTAAATTTTCACGGATATCCGCTGCCAGAGATTTCAAGGGTGATACATAGATAAGCTGAACCTCCTGCTTCAAATTTCCTTCTTCCGCCTGTTTCTTAAGCCTGTCCAAAAATACCAGAAAAGCAGAGAGCGTTTTTCCCGTTCCGGTAGGTGCAGAAACCAGCACATGCCCTCCTGCGGCAATTGCAGGCCAGGAAGCCTCTTGCACCTGCGTAGGTGCACCCAGCTTCTCTCGAAACCACATCGATGTTCGGTTGTCAAACAATTGCAGAAAATCCTTCATTCTCTCTTCTCACCTTTCATACAACACCATATTCTGCCACATACGCATTCATGAATCACCCCCAGAAAAGTGACAACATTCAACATCCACTTACTTGTCTTTCATGAACTGATTATAAAACATATTACTTAAAAAATCAAAAATCGTGTACGAATGGTCAAAAAAATAAAGCCTTCATCATTTCGCAAGGAGTTAAACTCCTGAGCCTTTCTTTACCATAATGAACTTTGAGGATTCTACTGCATCAATCAATAGCTTCACTTCCGGCAGGGTAAACGAATAATTGCTCAGGGAATAGCGGTTTTCACGGCTTCTTTCTTCTTCTATCTCATTGCCAATATCATACTCTTAATATCGTCCCGATAATGCTGTGTAGGGTGTTGGAATTGATAGTTATTCATGAATATACTCCAATTCTATGCAAAAGGCAGTGGCGAGTTTACCTCGTCACCGCCTATGTTAAAAATTCATTTTGTTGAATTACTCAGCACGTTTTTTCTTTTGCTGTAAACAACTGTTCCAAGTGTGCCTGCATCGGAAAAACGAACAGCAACGCAAACCAAAGCGCATTCGGTGTAATCGTGAAGCTGTATTTTCCACCACGCTCTTGAAGATCCGGCGTAGCGTAGTTTTCAAACCCAGGATCCACCACATTTACGATAGGTGTGCAGCCAAATCCTTCTGCGGGGGGCATCAGCGTGAATGTAATCGGTGTCTCACCATTATCATAGGTGTACTGCTCAACCCATGGCTGGGCAAAATCTGCTTCACCATTACCAATCTGCACTTGTACCTTTCCCTCTTATGCCTCGTCAACCCCGCAAGAATCAAATCCAACTTGGAAGCTCCTTGTAGGGGAAATGTCCTCCTCTGAAGCGTAGGCGATTGTCGGCAGCAGCGACATCACCATACATATTTTAAGAGAGTGATAAAAGTCTTCTTTTTTTCATTGTTTCTCTCCTTCGTACTTTTCAAAATTTTTTATAAAAATGTGTTGATAATATGTCCATAGCAAATGCTGATATCCCGTCCACAAAAAGAATACCCCGATTAGTCCGGCAAGTACACATCCGATAACAAGAAAACCATCATACATAAGCTTCACTCCTCTTTTATCGTTTTCAATTTTGTATGAAGTCTCTACGTCGCTGTTTTTTTAATTTTAAACTTTCCTTCCGCTTTTTTCTATTGCCCTTAGGGATGGTAGTGTAAACAACAGCAAAAACGGAGGGGTAGTTTTAGGATAGGTT
>JBJENR010000077.1:0-13631 GCA_051880315.1 Acetatifactor sp. | reverse complement strand
ACATGCCTCTTAGAAGCATGATTTATTTCGCCAACACAATAGAAGAGTGGCTGAAAGAGAACGACAGGGACCTGTTCAGCGAGAGACTGATAAGGATACCCACGAACGGGAACGTGGAGGAAGCGGTGGATACCGCAATAGAGGAATGTATCAGGGAACACATTCTGGAAGACTTTTTCCGGACAAGGAAGGATGAGGTGAAAAAGATGACACATCTGGATTACACATGGGAGCAGAGAGAGAAGCTGATACGTAAAGAGGAATATGAGCAGGGAATGGAGCAGGGCATAAAGCAGGGATTGGAGCGTGGAATGTATCAGGTTGCCGAAAATATGTTACTTGCCAATAAACCGTTGGAAGAAATCATGGCTTTTACAGGTGTTCCCATAGAAACGCTAAAGGAATTGGCAGCTGAACTTCAGGGGGAATAATTCCTTCTTCTACATTTTGTATCCTGAGCGGTCTTGTGAAAAGAGGCTTTTTGTGTTAGGATAAAAAAGGATTTATAAAGGTAGTATTTTGACGAAAGAAAGGAAGAATTACATGGAGAAGAAGAAAAAAGACAAAGGATTTATTGCAGAGTTCAAAAAATTTATCACCCGTGGAAACGTGATGGATATGGCAGTGGGTGTGATTGTCGGCGGCGCCTTTACCTCGATTGTGACCTCTCTGAATCAGGACATACTGACCCCCCTTTTGGGATTGTTTGGAGGTACGGATTTCAGCTATCTGACAGTTACCCTGGGTAGCGGCGAGAATGCTCCCGTGCTCA
This sequence comes from Acetatifactor sp., assembly GCA_051880315.1. GTDB lineage: Bacteria > Bacillota > Clostridia > Lachnospirales > Lachnospiraceae > Acetatifactor. The sequence continues at coordinate 12,859 of JBJENR010000077.1, read as the reverse complement.
ACTACGGCAATTTCATTACAGCTGTCCTCAATTTCCTGATCACGGCATTTGTGATTTTCCTTTTAATTAAGTTCATTAACAAGCTCAGCACCGGCTTTAAAAAGAAGAAGGAAGAGGCACCGGCGGCTCCCACCACCAAGAAGTGCCCTTACTGTAAGAGTGAAATCGCCATTGATGCCACCCGATGCCCTCACTGTACCTCCGAACTGGAGCAGTAATCGGGCAGGTTGATTTTCCGGATTGGTTACAACAGGAAATATCAATACAGGCAATCAATAAGCAACAGGTTTATGGATAGGTCAAAAGAAAGAAACGCAGAGGATAAGAAATGTCGCTTTGGAAGTACGCGAAAAAATGCATAAATACGGCAGGCGCCTTAATGCTTGTGATGATACTCGCAGGCTGCAAGGGCACCGGGGAGAAAACTGCCGAAGCCAATCGACTGATTGAACAGCTGGATTATCGCGGAGCGCTGGAGGTGCTGGAGGAGGCGGAGGAGGATGGCGAAAACCTGCGTCTTGTCCTGCGTTCCCGGGGAATTGCCTACATGGGGCTGGCTGACTACGAGCAGGCGGCAGAGGCATTTCGCGGTTCTCTTTCCGGCAGTGACGGTCTGCTGCAGGATTTGGATTTTGACACCAATTATTATCTCGCGGCAGCCTATACCAAGAGCGGCCTCTACAGCGAGGCAGAGGATACCTACAATGCGATACTGGATTTGCGCCCCGGTGAGGAGGATGTTTATTTCCTGCGGGGAAATGTCCGCATGAACCTGGGAAATCATGAGGGCGCAAAGGAGGATTTTGAGAAGGCGTTGCACATGAAACCCAAGGATTATGACCGTCTGATTGCCATCTATGAGGTGCTGGATTATTTCGGCTATGGCGAGGAGGGACAGGCTTATCTGCGGGCGGCGCTGGAAGCAGGAGACAAGCAGATGAGCAAGTATTCCATAGGGCGTATTTATTATTATCTCGGGGAATACCAGAAGGCTACGCTTGCGCTGGAGGAAGCCCGGGATGAGGGCGGTGTGGAGAGCTACCTGTATCTGGGGCGTGCGTATGAGGCGACGGGTGATTACAATTATGCTGCCAGTGTGTATAACAGCTACCTTGCAAAGTATGAGGGGAATGCGGAGGTGTACAATCAGCTTGGACTTTGCCAGACTCAGCTTGGGGATTACCAAAAGGCACTGGCCGCATTCCAGGCGGGAATGCAGCTGGAAGAAAGCAGTATGCTGCAAACCCTGGCGTTTAATGAAATTGTGGCATATGAGTATCTGGGACAGTTTGAACAGGCTTATGTGCTGATTACCGATTATTTAAAGAATTACCCCGACGATGAACAGGCGAAACGAGAGTATGATTTCCTTTCAACCCGGTGAAGGGGGATGTGCTGCTTATTTTCTGACTTGAAGAAATCTTGCGTAATCCATAAGCTGGTCTACGGAATTGCCGTCAAACATCAATATGGTATTCAGAATGTCCGTGACGGTATAATCCCGGGAGATGTGGCGATTTAGGATTTTTGGGTCGTTGCGGAAGGCGGTCCTGCCAAGCAGATAGTCTGTGGTTACCCCATAATAATCTGCCAGCCGGCAGAGGGTTTCCAGGTCGGGGGAGTGAACATTGTTTTCATAATTTGAGACAGTACCGACGGACAGCTTCAGAAAGGAAGCCAGTTCCTTCTGGCCGATTCCCTTTTCCTTTCGCAGTGCCGTGAGTATTTCACCAGTGGTCAATCCCTTCTCCTCCCTTTTTCAAAAAAATGACGTAATCTAAAATTCATTTTATCTTATTTCACGTCACGTAAAATAACATTTCACAAAACCAATAAAAAATATGCAGGAAAATAAAAAAATTTATAAAACCTAAAAATGTCCTCATGTCAGACATTTTTTCAGGTGAACTGTCAGGGAAGCAAAACAGTAGTTCTTATTGTTGGAATTATTACAACAGTTTATTAAGTAATATACAATATCTGCGAGACTGTTCAAAAAGAAACTACTATATCTTGTGGCTCTCCGTTGACATTAACATGATAAAGTGCTAAAATAGATTTAAATTTGTGGGGATACCAGGGAGGTTATGTAAGGACTATGCAGGTAATCAAGAGAAACGGCGAAAAAACGGATTTTACACTGACGAAAATCAATGATGCAATCATGAAGGCGTTCAATGCGACTCAGATGAGTTACACCAATGACATTATTGACCTTCTGGCACTGCGCGTCACGGCTGATTTTCAGGACAAGGTAAAAAACGACGCGGTTCATGTGGAAGATATTCAGGACAGTGTAGAGCGTGTGCTGGGACAGGCCGGCTACGAGGAGGTGGCAAAGGCGTATATCCTTTATCGCAAGCAGCGGGAGAAGATGCGCACCATGACCTCCACAATTCTGGATTACAAAGAGGTGGTCAACGGCTACGTCAAGGTGGAAGACTGGCGTGTAAAGGAGAATTCTACCGTTACTTATTCCGTGGGTGGACTGATTCTGAGCAATTCCGGTGCGGTTACCGCAAATTACTGGCTTTCCGAGATTTATGACGAAGAGATTGCCGCAGCACACAGAAATGCCGACATTCATATTCATGACCTGTCCATGCTGACCGGTTACTGTGCAGGCTGGTCCTTGAAGCAGCTGATTCAGGAGGGCCTGGGAGGCATCACGGGAAAGATTACTTCAGCACCTGCAAAGCACCTTTCCGTGCTCTGCAACCAGATGGTGAATTTCCTCGGAATTATGCAGAATGAATGGGCAGGTGCCCAGGCGTTCTCTTCCTTTGACACTTATCTCGCTCCTTTTGTAAAGGTAGATAATCTAAGCTACAGTGAAGTGAAAAAGTGCATTGAAGCGTTTATTTATGGTGTAAATACTCCCAGCCGCTGGGGCACCCAGGCTCCTTTCTCCAATATTACGCTGGACTGGACGGTGCCGGAGGATTTGGCGGAATTGCCTGCAATTGTGGGCGGCTGCGAGATGGATTTCAAATATAAGGACTGTAAAAAGGAGATGGACATGGTCAACAAGGCATTTATTGAGACCATGATTGAGGGCGATGCCGACGGCAGAGGCTTCCAGTATCCCATTCCCACCTATTCCATCACCAGAGACTTTGACTGGTCCGACACAGAGAACAACAGACTCCTCTTTGAGATGACTTCAAAGTACGGAACTCCTTATTTTTCAAACTATATCAATTCCGACATGCAGCCCAGCGACGTGCGGAGCATGTGCTGCCGTCTGCGCCTGGACCTGAGAGAACTGAGAAAGAAGACCGGAGGCTTCTTCGGCTCCGGCGAAAGTACCGGAAGCGTGGGCGTGGTTACCATCAACCTGCCCAGAATCGCTTACTTGTCCGCCAATAAGGACGAGTTCTTTAACAGACTGAACCATATGATGGATATTGCAGCCCGTTCCCTGAAGATTAAGAGAGGGGTGATCTCCAAGCTGCTGGATGAGGGACTGTATCCTTATACCAAGAGATATCTGGGGTCCTTTGACAACCATTTCTCCACCATCGGTCTCGTGGGAATGAACGAGGTGGGCCTGAATGCCAACTGGCTCAGGGCGGATATGACCAGCCCAAAGACGCAGGAGTTTGCCAAGGAAGTGCTGAATCATATGAGAAACCGTCTTTCCGATTATCAGGAGCAGTACGGCGATTTGTACAATCTGGAAGCTACCCCTGCAGAGAGCACCAGCTACCGGCTGGCGAAGCATGACAGAAAGAAGTGGCCTGCAATCAAGACCGCAGGCAAGCCGGGCGACACTCCTTATTACACCAACTCTTCCCATCTGCCAGTGGATTTTACCACGGATATTTTTGATGCTCTGGACATTCAGGATGAGCTTCAGACCCTGTATACTTCGGGAACGGTATTTCATGCGTTCCTGGGAGAGAAACTGCCGGATTGGAAAGCGGCAGCCAGCCTTGTGCGAACCATTGCCCAAAACTACAAGCTTCCCTACTATACCCTGTCGCCGACTTATTCTATCTGCAAGACTCACGGATATCTGGCAGGGGAGGTGAAGACCTGTCCTCACTGCGGCTCCAAGACGGAGGTTTACAGCCGCATAACAGGGTATTATCGGCCCGTGCAGAACTGGAATGACGGCAAACTTCAGGAGTATGCAAACCGTACGGAATACGATATCGACCATTCTGTATTGAAACGTCCTGCAAGAAGCGTGGTAACTCTTTCAAATTACGAGGAGGACGTGGAGGTTTCCGTGAAGGAGCCGAAGAACGTGAGATACCTGTTTACCACCAAGACCTGCCCGAACTGTAAGCTGGTTAAACAGTATCTGAAGGATGTGCCCCATGTGGTGATTGACGCAGAGGAAAACATGGAGCTGGCCGGCCGTTATGGAGTGATGCAGGCGCCGACCCTGGTGGTGATAGACGGGGATAAGCAGAAGAAGTATGTGAATGCATCCAATATCAAAAAGTACGTTGACCAGTTGAATGGGGTTCTGGTATAATTTAGAGTAATCAAAGGCGTTGTCCGATGGGCAGCGCCTTTCTTATAAAAAAGCAAAGAAGAGTAATTCCAAAAGACGAAAAAAGAGGAAGGAAGACAATATGATTAATCAGCTTATCAGAAAAATCCGGGAGACCAACGCGCCTATCGTGGTGGGCTTGGACCCGATGCTAAAGTATGTGCCGGAGTATATCAGACAGCAGGCCTTTGCCGAGTTCGGTGAGACACTGGAGGGTGCCGCAGAAGCAATCTGGCAGTTCAATAAGGGCATTGTGGATGCAGTGTATGATCTGATTCCGGCAGTGAAGCCTCAGGTAGCTATGTATGAGCAGTTTGGCATCCCTGGCATGACAGCCTTCAAAAAGACCGTGGATTACTGTAAAGAAAAGGGACTGGTGATTATCGGCGATGTGAAGAGGGGGGATATCGGTTCTACCTCTGAGGCATACGCCGTGGGACATCTGGGGAAGGTGCAGGTAGGCAGTAAGTTGCGCGCCGGATTTGATGAGGATTTTGTAACAGTCAATCCCTACTTAGGCTCTGACGGCGTGAAGCCTTTCACAAATATTTGCGCCCGGGAGAAGAAAGGAATTTTTGTACTGGTGAAGACCTCCAATCCCAGCAGTGGAGAGTTTCAGGACAGGCTGATTGACGGGAAGCCGCTGTATCAGCTGGTTGGCGAGAAGGTCAGGGACTGGGGTGCGGAGTGCATGCCGGAGAGTGGCAGCTACAGCTATGTAGGCGCCGTGGTGGGGGCCACCTATCCGGAGCAGGGAAAGCTTTTGAGAAAGGTGATGCCCAACACCTTTATCCTGGTACCGGGCTATGGCGCACAGGGTGGTAAGGGAGCTGACCTGGTTCATTTCTTCAACGAGGACGGACTGGGAGCAATCATCAATTCTTCCAGAGGAATCATAGCGGCTTATCAGCAGGAGCAGTATGCGGAATACGGGGAAAGGGGATATGCGGATGCCTCCAGAGCAGCAGTAATCGCCATGAGGGAAGACATTGCAGAAGCCTTGAACAGCAGATAAGGGAAAAAACGGCAAAAGACATCAGCCGGAGAAAAAAGGGTTCCGGCAGGAGATAGAGAGGAGACAGTCATGAATATTGTATGTTTGGATTTGGAAGGGGTATTGGTACCGGAAATCTGGATTGCATTTGCGGAGGCAAGCGGTATTCCGGAGTTAAAGAAGACCACCAGGGATGAGCCTGATTACGACAAGCTGATGAAGTGGCGCATCGGCATTTTGAAGGAACATGGCCTGGGGCTGAAGGAGATTCAGGATACCATTGCTACCATTGATCCCATGCCCGGGGCAAAGGAATTTCTGGATGAGCTTCGCTCCATGACCCAGGTAATCATTATCAGCGATACCTTCACACAGTTTGCAACACCACTGATGAAGAAGCTGGGGTGGCCTACCATTTTCTGCAATTCCCTGGAGGTGGCGGACAACGGTGAAATCACAGGCTTCAAGATGCGTATTGAAAATTCCAAGCTGACCACGGTGAAGGCACTGCAGTCCATCGGCTATGAAACCATTGCCAGCGGTGACAGCTATAATGACCTTGGCATGATTAAGGCAAGTAAGGCGGGCTTTTTGTTCCGCAGTACAGACAAGATTAAGGCAGATAATCCGGATCTGCCTGCATATGAGTCCTATGAGGACCTTTTGGCAGCCATCAGAGAAGCAATGTAATCAGGGGTGAAATAGCAATACTACATAGCAAAACTATATAAAAAAACGGAGGTATGTTTATGGTATTGAGAGAGATTATTGACTGGGCACTGGCGGAGAAATGCTCTGATATCCATCTCACGGTGGGAACGAACATGGCAGTCCGCAAATTCGGTACCCTGGAGATTCTGTCTGAGGGAATCAGTCCCGCGGAATGTCAGCAAATGATTTATTCCGTGCTGGACCCTGCGCAGGTGGAATACGTAAAGGCGGGAAACGATTTGGATGTAGGCTATATGTATGAGGACGGTGTCCGTATCAGAGCTAATATTTACCACCAGAGAAACAATCTTGCCGCCAGTATCCGTCTGCTTCAACAGTCCATACCCACCTTCGAGGAATTGGGGCTTCCTTCGGTGGTAAGAAATCTGGCGGAATTGCCCAGAGGGCTTGTGCTGGTAACCGGTCCTACCGGCTGTGGCAAATCCACCACACTGGCATCCATAGTGGATTATATTAACCGAAATTTTCCCAAGCACATCATGACCATTGAGGACCCGATTGAATATATTTATCCTCACAACAAGGCTATGATTCATCAGAGAGAAATCGGCAAGGATGTCAACAGCTTTGCAACGGCACTCCGGTCGGCGCTACGCGAAGACCCGGATATCATTCTGGTGGGAGAAATGCGAGATTACGAGACGATTTCTGCGGCCATTGCCGCTGCCGAGACGGGCCATCTGGTGCTGTCTACCTTACATACCACCAGCGCTGCCCAGACCGTGGAGAGAATTATAGATGCCTGTCCTCTGGAGGGCCAGAATCAGCTACGTTCCCAGATTGTCAATGTGTTGAAGGGCGTGATTACTCAACAACTGATTCCTCTCGCCGACGGCACGGGACGAATCATTGCCACGGAGGTCATGGTGGCCAATGCAGCCATCTGTAACCTTATCCGTGAGAATAAGACCATTCAGATTCCCAGCCAGATTCAGGCAGGCAAGAAGGAGGGCATGCACACCTTAAACGAAAGCCTGGTAGATCTGGTACAAAGATACAAGATTACCAGAGAGGATGCGCTGAGTGTTTCCAACAGCCCCTCCAGCATCGAAAACATGATCTAGCGCAAAGGAAAACCAAGCGACGCCGCAGGCGGCATTTGGGTTTCATGCGCGATCAACGAGCAAGCAGCCTGCGAAAGCAGGCGAAGGAGCGCTGCAGGCGCGGGCTTGCGAGTTTGGGTGAAGTTCGTTAATGGACGCAAAGGAAAACCAAGCGACGCCGCAGGCGGCATTTGGGTTTCCTGATAAACAGAGAGAGCCGATAATATCCTTCCGCGGTATTATCGCTCTCTTTTGGCGTGAACGGTTTTGGCAGCAGGAAGAGATTCCTGTTGCTGAAAGCGTTTATTGCTGTTAAAATATAGCAAACAGTTGAAGGGTCGGATACATATGAAAAAAATCGGTATTATAGCAGGCATCTTTTTAGTGGCAATCGTCACAGGCATTCTGGTCATCAGGGTGCATGAGGTGGATACGGATGTGACAAAAAATGAAACTAAAGTGGGCGTTATCCTGAATGGCAGCAAGGAAGACAGGAGCTGGGGACAGTCCCATTATGAGGCGCTGGAAGCCACGGCGGAAAAACTGAATCTGGATATCACCTACATGGAAAATGTGCCTGAGACCGCTGAATGTGCAGAGGTATTTGAACAGCTTGCCGGGGCGGGCTGCAGAATCATCATTGCCAATTCCTATGGCTTCGGAGAATGGGAGCTGGAGGCGGCAAAGAAGCATCCGGAAATCTATTATTATCATGCTACGGGAACCCAGACTGCTGAAAATCTGGCAACTTATTTCGGAAGAATTTATCAGATACGCTATCTTTGCGGAGTGGTTGCGGGATTGCAGACCGTGACCGATGAAATCGGATATGTGGCTGCTTTTCCCATACCTGAAGTAAACAGAGGAATCAATGCCTTTACACTGGGGGTCAGAAGCGTGAATCCCGATGCAAAGGTTTATGTGCAGTGGAGCGGTTCCTGGACAGAGGATGAGCCCACAGAGGAGGCGGCCAGAGCGCTGCTTGCCTCTCACAATATAGATGTCTTCGCCATGCATACCGATTCCCTAAAGGTACTGGAGGTGGCTGAGGAGAAGGGAATCTGGTCCATCGGATATAATATGGATAACAGTGATTTGTTCCCCAATACCTGGCTCACGGCAGCAGTGTGGAACTGGCAGGATTTTTATGAGCCGAGAATTCTGGAATGTCTGCAGGGAAAGTTCCAGGGGAAGGATTACTGGGAGGGAGTGGACAGCGGTATGGTTGCGCTGGCTCCGCTGTCGTCCAAGGTAAATCCGGAAGCGAAGCAGGCGGTGGAAAGGGAAAAGGAAAGGTTTGAAAAGGGTACCTTTGACGTGTTTTACGGGCCCATAAAAGATGCGGAAGGCAACCTGCGCATAGGCGAAGGAGAGAGTATGACCGACGAGAAGATGCTGAATGAGTTTGACTGGTATGTAGAAGGAGTGATAATCAATGAATAAGAAGAAAAGGACAGGCCTTATTTTACTGGTTCTTAATATAGTGATTATCGCAGTACTTTACCTGGTGTTGTTTTTGTCGCAAAATATGAGTGACAGTGGGAATAAGAAGATCACAGTGGGCTTTATTTCCACGGGCAGCGAGGAGGAAGCGGGCTGGAACAGGGCTCATATCCAAGGCATCAAGAATGCCCTACGGGAGCTGGATGTGAAGCTGCTTATCAGGGAAAACGTGAAAGAGTATACGGGGGAATGCGTGAAGGCTGCGGAGGAGCTGGTTGCCGGGGGAGCTAACCTGCTGATTCTGAACAGCTACGGTTACGAGAGCGAATTGGAGAGTTTCATCGCAAAGCATCCGGAGATTTCTTTTTATGTCAACAATTCCGAAGCCATCGAAAGGAATAATATCAGCACTTATTTCGTGAGAATGTATCAGGTGAGATACCTTTCGGGTATCATCGCGGGAATGAAGACCGATACCGGCAAAATAGGCTATGTCGCTGCTATGAGCAACAATGAGGTGAACCGGGGAATCAATGCGTTTACTCTTGGGGTCAGGAGCGTGAACCCGGAGGCGCAGGTGGTGGTCGCGTGGACCGACTCCTGGGATGACGCGGAGGCGGAAAAGGCAGCGGTACATAAGCTGGTGAAAGAGGAAAAAATAGATGTGGTAACCTACCATCAGAATCAGCCGCACACCATTGATGCGGCAGAGGAAGAAGGGATTTATTCCATTGGTTATCATCAGGCCTTCGAGGGATATTCGGACAGATATCTGACCTCTGTTATGGGAAACTGGGAATCTGTATATCTTGAGATTACCAGAGATTATCTCAGGGGAAATGCAAACAAAGCCCGCCATTATTGGTTCGGACTGGAGAAGGATGCCGTCTGCCTTACAGAGTTTTCCGGGGAAGTAACCCCTGAAATCCGTGACAGAGTCAATGAGGCGTCAGAGAGAATCAGAGGGGGAAATGATGTGTTTTCCGGCGAAATTTATGATACTGAGGGAAAGCTTCGCTGCAGCGCAAATGAAAGTATCAGCGACAAGGTTCTGATTGAAGAGTCAGACTGGTTTGTGTACGGAGTTGTTTTTTTGGAAAAATAAGAACGAGGACTATGGAATGAGAAAGTTTCAAAAATTCAAAAGAATTAAAGCCCGGATTATTGTCAGTATGCTGATATTTGTCATAGTGCTGATAACGGTAGGCCTGTTTATGCAGGCCAGAATGCGTCAGCTTCTGTACAGCTACATGGAAAAGCAGGTGACCGTTCAGGCGGAGGAAATGACGAAATTTGTCAAAGAACGCTTTGATACGGAACTGAAAAAAATGGAACGTATATCGAAAAACCTGTGTCTGTCGGGAAGTGAAAGCAGTCTGATGATAGAAGAATATCATCAGTACCTGTTTCCCGAGGAAGGTGAGGGAATGACCTCAGGAATGCTGGCACTGGACGGAACATCTCTCTTCGGCAGTACTCTTGATTTTTCGGAATTTACGGGGATTCAGGATGCCTTCAGAGGGAACAGTTCGGTTTGCTTTAGCCGGGACAAGGGGCTTCTTTTTGCGGTTCCCGTATATAACGATTACAATGTGAAATATGTTTTATACAGACTTTACAGCAATGAAATTCTGGCGGAAGAATTTTTTGGAAATGCTTTTTCGGGCAGGGCAGATGTTGCTGCCATGGATATCAGAGAGCAGGAGATGATTTCCTTTCAGAATCATAACCTGAGAGAAATTCTGGACCGGGGCAACACCCGGAAGGCATACGGGCAGCTCCAGGATATGCTTAATATTTCCAACACGGCATCGGTTTATTATCAGGAGGACGGGGAAGGATATTTTATGTTCTTAAGCGATGTCTCCGGCTATGATACCTATCTGGTGGGGATTGTGCCGGATGATGTGATGTCAAAGGGCCTGTCCTCGCTTGTGACACTGGTTATCTGGGTGTTTGCGCTTCTCGTGCTTCTCATGGTAATCGGTATTGCCTATCTCATTAATGCGGAAGAAAGGGCCAAGGAAAGTGACGAGCTTCGCATGGCAAAGCTGGTTGCCGAAAATGCCAGCCGGCAGAAAAGTACGTTTCTGGCCAACATGTCCCATGAGATAAGGACGCCCATCAATGCCATTATGGGCATGAACGAGATGGTGCTTCGGGAATGTGAGGATGACAGCATTCGCAAGTATTCGGAGAACATCCAGAGTGCCAGCCGGCTGCTTTTGTCCCTGGTAAATGATGTGCTTGATTTCTCAAAGATAGAATCAGGTAAAATGGAGATTGTGCGGGATACGTACAGCCTGGACGTCATGATACATGATGTGGTGAACCTCATACAGGTCAAGGCATTACAGAAGAATCTGGAGTTTCGCGTGGAGGTTCAGAAGGAGATTCCCAACAAGCTGTTCGGCGATGAATTGAGAAACCGGCAGATTATGGGAAACCTGCTCAATAATGCGATTAAGTATACACAGGAGGGAAGTGTTTCGTTAAAGGTATCTGCCGATACACCGGATGCTGATTCACAGGATAAGGATTTGGTAACTCTGAAAATTCAGGTGTCAGACACCGGTATTGGCATAAGGGAGGAGGATATGGGTAAGCTTTTCGGTAATTTCGAGAGGCTGGACCTGGAGAAAAACCGCAACATAGAAGGTACCGGATTAGGCCTTGCCATTACGCAGAAGCTGGTTGAGGCCATGGGGGGCACCATAGAGGTAACCAGTGAATACGGCAAGGGCAGCATCTTTACGGCATGTCTTCCCCAGAGAGTGATGGACCCGGCTCCCATAGGTGAGTTTGAAGTCACGGCGGTTACTGAGGCAGACGTGCAGGGTGGCTACAGGGAGAAATTCCACGCACCGGATGCCCGTGTCCTGGCGGTGGATGACAACAATATGAACCTTTTGGTGGTGAAGGGACTTCTCAAGAAAACCAAGGTACAGGTAATTACCTGCCAAAGCGGTGAGGAATGCCTTGAACTGATGCAGAAAGAGCATTTCCACATTATATTGCTTGACCATATGATGCCGGGAATGGATGGCATGGAGGTGATGAAGCGCTCCCAGACCCTGGAAAACAATAAATGTGCTTCAACGCCCGTGATTGCGCTTACCGCCAATGCCATTAAGGGGATGAGAGAAATGTATCTCAGTGCGGGCTTTACGGATTATCTGAGTAAGCCGGTGGACGGCGACAAGCTGGAACAGATGGTCAGAAAATACCTGCCGGAGGAGCTTGTCCATGCACCGGAAGAAGAGGAGGCTCAGCTCTGTAACGGGACTTCGGCGGGCAATCCTGCCGAAGCCGGTGGGGCAGAGGCAGCATCGTCAGACAGAGCCGGAGAGGCAGCATCGTCAGACAGAGCCGGAGAGGCAGCATCGTCAGACAGAGCCGGAGAGGCAGTGGATGCGACCGACAGCTCAAGTCCTGCTGAAGAAGTCGACGCTGCAGATAACGACGCCCCCCTGATAGATCATAAAACTGCTATGGTTTACTGCGGCAACGATGAGGAAATGTATCGGGAAATTCTGGATTGCTATTGCTCTGAAAAGGATGAAAATCAGGAGAAAATGAAGGATTGTCTGAAGAAAAATAATCTGACAGACTACCGTATTTTAATACATGCACTGAAATCCACTTCTCTGAATATAGGCTGCAAAGCCTTGTACAATAAGGCACTGGCTCTGGAGAAGGCCTGCAAAAACGGAGCACTGGATTTTGTGCAGGAGAATCATGCTGCCTGCATGGAACTCTATGACAGAGTGGTAAATGAGGGAATGGAATATCTGCGTGAGTAGGGACGGGGCTTTTGTCCCCGGTAGAGATTAATTGGATTGGTGCGTAATTATGTAATTGATAACCTTTCGCTGGGAATTATTACTCTGGATGAGGATAATCGAATGATTTACTACAATCAGCCGATTCAGGACGTGTATCCGGATTTAAAGGAGAATGGTAATGCGATTGTAAAGAATCTGATTGCTATGGGCAAAGAGGAAAAGGTCGTTAAAATCGGAGAAAAAGTTTACAAGCCGGAATACAGAGTGCTGAACAACAATGGCAAATACAGGGGGCATATCATTACGGTAAGCGACATCACGGTAAGCGACATCACGGTAAGCGACATCACGGTAAGCG
>JBJENR010000076.1:0-3441 GCA_051880315.1 Acetatifactor sp. | reverse complement strand
CCCTACTTTGAAAAAGTTCCTTAGCTTAATAAAAATATAGTATTGTTAAGACAAAGCATACGGAAATAAAGCTTATAAATAGCAACTGCCGTTTTGGGGATTAAGTTCCCAACAACGGCAGATTTTAATAATATGTATTTAATTATATTTCTTTAATTCAATCCCGATAGACTGTAACTTTCGCCTATCCATAGCTAATGCAAATCATCCCTTTAGCATCATACACACAGTTTTATTTCTCACGTTCATTCTTCTCAATCAGGTACACTGTAATGTCAAAATCTTTCCTGTTTGGAATTTGACAATCTACTCCGTTTCAATATTACGTTTTACATTATTCTTTTTATTTTTCGCTTTTTGAAGCCGTGCTTTTTCCGCTTCCTGCTTTTCTGTCCAGTATTCTTCATATTCTTCATAAATCTGTTGTTTTTTTCTTTCCGTTAATGTGGCTGAAAAAGTACCATACGACAATTTTTCACTTTTTGCTTTCCATACGATTGCATCTATTTTCTGAGAATCTGTCAGCATAACTGTCCTCCTTTGTGAAACCGGCGCAATTCCTGCATCAAATACGCATATTTATATCCTCTTTCTATTCGATATTATTTTTTTTACAAAAAACATTACACCAACCATTTTCTATTTATTATCTCAATATAATATACTATTAATAATATCTTAAAATGTGAAGTGATTTAATCGCATTATAAATGATAAAATCGCATCAATCAAAAGTCTCTATCATAGCCACACAATAACTAAAAAGTCTTTTCTGATTGCTGAAAGCATCATTTCTACAAAGGTTATTATCAAAAAATATAAACCAATACTTGCCACCCTAGAAGGATTCTCATTTCTATCCTATGGAATTTAATTTTTTATAAATGCTTCATACGCACTTTATAATAGATTGCCCCCACTATATCCGCCAGCATCCAACCAATCGGAATAGACCACCAGATGGCATATACGCCTAATGGTGTATGTGGTGCTAACAGATAGGAAAGTAACACTCTTGTTCCCAAAGAGATTACCGTAAGTACAAAAGACATTTCTGCACACTGAATACCTCTGTAATAACCATAAAAAAGAAACAGAATACCAATTCCAAAATAGAAACTTCCTTCTATTCTCAGATATCTCACACCTTCTAAAATAATCGTAGTTTCGTTTGAATCAACAAATATTTCCATAAACTGCCTTGTGAATAACCATACCAAAGCTGAAACTGCCACGCAAAATGCTGCAGAGACGATAACAGCAATTTTTGTTCCCTCATGAATTCGTTCTTTCTTTTTCGCACCAAAATTTTGTGAGACAAAAAGTGAGTAGGCATTGCCAAACTCCTGAGCAGGCATATACGCAAGAGTATCTATCTTAACGGCGACAGTAAATGCTGCCATAATTGTTGTACCAAAGCTGTTTACAAGTCCTTGTATCATTAAAATTCCCAGATTCATTACCGATTGCTGCAAAGCTGTAAATAAGTCATTTTTTATGATGATGCCTATTCTGTTCCACACCAGTTTTTCTTTTGTCTTTAGTAATTCGCCGTTCCTACACACTACATACAACGCAATTCCAAAACCGGCAAAGGCTTGAGAGACAACAGTTGCTATAGCAGTACCTGAAACACCCCATTTGAGTAAAATAACAAAATACAGATCCAGTCCAATGTTGATTATTGAAGAGATCGCAAGAAATACAAGTGGGACAACGGAATTTCCAATGGAACGAAGTAAGTAAGCAAAAAAGTTATACAAAAAGGTAAAACCAATTCCGATAAAAATGATCCTTACATAGCTTCGCATCATGTGGTAAATCTCATCAGGAATAGCTAGTATCCGGAGGATATAATCTGTTCCCGGAAAAATAAACATATAAATGATGATCGTCACTACACCAATAAATATGAAGGACAATCGGATATCCTGCTTCATCTCCTCCATTTTGCCTGCACCAAAGGATTTGGAAAACAAAGCTCCACTTCCCATGCATAAACCTATGATGAGCGAAGTCAGGAAAGTCATTAGTGTATATGCTGCTCCCACCGCAGCCAGCGCATCCGAACTCACAAAACGTCCAACAATGATAGTATCAGCTATGTTATATATCTGTTGAAGAAAATTTCCTGCCATCATAGGAAGTGCAAACAGCATCAGATTCTTAAAAATAGATCCCTCTGTTAATTTCCTATTATTCATCTTCTTACCTAATACCTACAAACATTACTTGGTTTACCCTCAAGGTATGCATACACATTATCAAACTCTGTTCTGGCACGACGCACCATAGATTCCTTGGTAAGAAACGCCACATGAGGAGTAAGCAGAGTGTTCTTAGCATGAAGCAATGGATAATCCTCAGGAATTGGTGGTTCCATATCAAATACATCAATAGCCGCTCCTGCAAGCTTATCCTCATTAAGTGCTTTAGCGAGCGCCTGATTATCTACAATCGGACCTCTTGCACAGTTGATAAAGATTGCTGATGGCTTCATCTTAGCAATTTTCTCTGCACTGATTAATCCCTTGGTCTCTTCATTTGCCGGAGTATGCAGAGAGATAATATCACTTTCCGATAGCAATCTATCCAAATCGACATATTCAATTCCAAGTTCTTTTACTTCCTCTCGTTCATGACGTGCATATGCAAGTACCTTTGCGCCAAATGCCAGAAACAGTTTTGCTGTCTTGATTCCAATCTGTCCACAGCCAATGATTCCTATTGTTTTTCCTTCAATTTCAGTTCCAGCAAGCCCTAAAGAGGTTTTTCCACTACGTACTGATGTATCACATATACTAATATTACGCATAACATTAATCGTCATGCCTAACACCAATTCCGAAACACTGGTATTAGAATAACCTGCACAGTTACAGATAATTATGCCTTTCTCCTTGCAAGCCTCCAGTCCAACATGATCAATACCTGTAAAAGCAACCGCTATCATTTTTAAAGAATCACAAGCTCTTACCGCTTCATCAGGATAAGGAGTGTTTGCAATCATTACAATATCCTGACCTGCACTTCGACGTTTCAACTCCTCAACATCAGTAGTCTTAGTGTCATAATAGGTAAATGAATGCCCTGCCTCTTTTAGTCCTTTTGAAAAATCCTCAATCATTGTCTGCGAGATGCCAATTGGTTCCAATAAACTAATATTCATTTTTATACCTCCAAAATAAAACCTATTAATCCCGATAATTCGGTATTTACCATTTTATCAAAGCCCGATTTGTAAAACACATAAAATGCTTCCGAAAGTATTTTACCACATATATAGGGAACTGCATATTTATTTTATCCCTGTGTTCAATCCTTAGAAAGATTAGTGAAACTGATATCTTACACTCCTATTCCACAGGTACACACATAAACAGTGCCATCTCTGCTGATAGCTCTGTCATTTGTAAGATACTCATAAAGATAGGCATTGCT
>JBJENR010000075.1:14662-51398 GCA_051880315.1 Acetatifactor sp. | reverse complement strand
AAAGAATATGTACATCCGAAAGTTATATATTTTATATGAGGATAATAATGGTTATTTGTATGCTGGGCTTGATTTTCATTATGTCAGGATGTTCAAAAAAAGCAGAAAATGACGTGATAAAAAACCAGGAAAATATTACAATTTATTATCAGGCTGATAGTGGGAATTTTTTAAAAAATACTTATCCATCAGAATCAAAAGAGGATGAAGAGCAGGCAAAGGATAAAGGTAAAACCATTATTTATTTTCAAAACGGACATACAACTGACACCGGTCTTATGAGCTATCTGGTAGCTGCCTTCAACCGTGAAAATGAGCTTTATCACGTGGAAATGACAAGACCCCAATCAGATGGAGATTTTGAAAGTGTGAAGGAACGTTTAAGAGTAGAAGTCAGCACAGGGAAAGGTCCGGATATCATGACGACAGACATTTTTCCGGTTTCTATGGAAATCATTCAAAAAGGTTATCTGGTTGATTTGGCGCCATTGATGGTAAAGAGCAATATTACGGATGAAAAGTATTTCCCTGCGTATAAGTGCCTGACAGACGGCGATAAAGTATATGGGCTTTGTCCTTCCATGTATGTTCTTGGTATGTCAATTGACGAAAAAGTACTTGGAAACAATGAGGTTCCGAATCTGGAAACACTGCTTGATGCACTTTTGGCCTATCCGGAGCCTGCAGCTTTTTTAAATGCCTATCAGGATGGAATTCATATTATGGATTATTTTCTTTGTGGGTCGGAAGATTTGTGGGGAATGATAGACTGGGAAAACAGGAAATGTGACTTTTCTAATGAACTCTTTTCAAAAATTCTTGATGTATCAAAAAGATATGCGGATGATGGAAAGAGTGGGTATGACCCCATAATGAGAAATACCTTATACTATATAGGTCTCTACCCTGGGCGGGAAGCATTGGAGAAGGAGGGGCGTGTAATAATTGAATATTATTTCGATGACGGAAATTATCCAAAATACTTTCAAAGTGTCGAAACCCTAGTTATTAGTTCGAATACCAAAAATCTGGAAGGAGCCTGGGCTTTTATATCCTATGCCATGTCCAAGACTGGACAAAGTTATTGCGCACTTCCTACTCATAAAGAATTATTTACTGAAAAAAATCATGCGGCTTTAGAGGATTTAGAAGCAGGGACTGCATATATGGCTGTGGATTTGACGGAAGAAATATTGCAGGATGTAACAAATGTTTTTGAAACCGGAAAATATTGTCCAAAGTGTACGGAAGAAATATTAAATATAATCTACGAGGAAGCAGGAGCATATTATGCCGGAGACAAAAAGAAGGAAGAAGTTATTAAGATTATTCAGCAAAGAGTGCAATTACTCTTAGATGAATGATGTTTTCAATAACCGGCATCTCAATTGACTTGGATATGGACAGAGGAATGATATGCATCATTCCTCTGTTTTATATACGAAAGGGATAGCTTTTCGAGGCTTTCCCCTTGACACATTTATGGTTTCTCGCCAAATCTCAGAAGGATTACAAAAAATATTTGCTTTGATACTAAAATTATTACTTGTTGTGTATATTTATATGATGTATTATAATTATATACAGATTTTGGACAAGTGTTCTGCGAAAGGCAAGGCTTATGAAATTCAAAATAAACAATAAATATTTTCGGTGGGGACTTACTGCATTTTTGGTATTGGCAGCTTCTATAGGTTTTTGGTATCTTGTCTTTCATGGGGCAAATATAAAATCAAATATTGCCAAAATATTTGACATTCTGATGCCCGTGGTGGTAGGGATGGGGCTTGCCTATCTTTTAACTCCTGTCATGAACTATATTGAAACGAAATGTCTGATTCCGTTGTGTAACAGACTAAAATTAAATGAAAGTCGGAGACGAAACAAAACACTGCGCGGAATAAGTATTGTGACCACCTTATTTTTATTTGTGGGAATCATTTATATTCTGATTTATATGTTAATTTCCCAGATTGTTCCCAGTGTACAGAACATTATCAAAAACTTTGATATATACAGTACAAATATTATCGACTGGTTAAATCGGATTATGGAGAATCATCCTGATATAGGTAATTTCCTTATCAATACAGTTGATAAATACTCTGGTGAAATTGAGGTATGGCTTGATACGAAATTACCGGATACCCTTGTATTAATCCGAAAGGTATCGTTGAGCGTACTGGGAGTATTTGGTGTTTTATGGGATTTTATCATAGGTCTGATTATCTCAATTTATGTTTTGGCGAGCAAGGATAAGTTCGCAGGTCAGGCAAAGAAAATAGCTTATGCCGTATTCGAACAGGATACAGCTAATTCCGTAATCAGAATTTTCAGATATACTCATAAAACCTTTGTTGGCTTCTTAAGCGGTAAAATTGCGGATTCTTTGATTATAGGTATGATTTGTTTTATTTGTACCACAATAATGCAAACACCCTATGCAGCGCTTGTAAGCGTAATAATCGGTTTAACCAATATTATTCCTTTCTTTGGACCATTTCTGGGAGCAGTTCCCAGTGCTATATTGATATTTATTGTAGACCCGATGAAACCGCTGAATGTACTTTACTTTTTGATATTTATTCTTGTTCTGCAGCAGGTGGATGGTAATTTTATCGGGCCCAAGATTCTGGGAAGCTCCACTGGTCTCACGGGATTCTGGGTGATTTTTGCAATCACATTGTTTGGAGGTTTGTTCGGTGTTATCGGAATGGTAGTGGGCGTACCGTTATTTGCAGTTATCTATTCGGCAATTAAGTCCATAGTGCATTCTTCCTTAAAGAAAAAACAATTACCAACAGACACAGACAAATATAAGTATCTGGATTACGTGGATGAAAACGGAATTCATGAGATGCCCGAAATCCCGGAAGCGATATTGCCGGCTGCCAATGCAAAGGAGCACAATATGAAGCTTTCGTTCCCCAAAATCAAAAAAAAGAGTGTATCTGTAGAAAGCAAAATAGAAGAAAGAGAAAAAGATGAGGTTTCTGATACAAAGAGTAAATGAAGCTGAAGTTGAAATCAGTAATAAAACCGTCGGGAAAATTCAAAAAGGACTCCTTGTCCTGATTGGCATCGGTGTAAACGACACCAAAGATATTGCAGATAAAATGATCAAAAAATTAATAACACTTCGAATCTTTGAAGACGAAGCCGGTAAAACAAATTTAGATTTAAAATCTGTGAATGGACAGCTCCTTTTGGTATCTCAATTTACATTATACGCCGATTGCAGAAAAGGCAATCGTCCATCCTTTATACGGGCAGGTTCACCTGATATAGCAGAAGAATTATATCAATATATAGTCACACAGTGTCGAAATGAGATAGCTGTTGTGGAAGAGGGGCAGTTTGGTGCGGATATGAAGGTTTCACTGGTAAATAACGGCCCCTTTACCATAATAATGGATTCGGATGAAATATGCCATTGATTACGTGCAGTATTTGATATAAATCTGTGGCTTAATATTCATTTTTATGTCTTTATTATTAAATCGTCATATGTTAGGATTAAATTGTAGAACAAAATCATATAATGCAAAGGATGAAAGGAGAAAATGCTATGCCGTTAGATTCTACAAGTATTTTGATTTTTGCTGTGGTTGGGATAATTTTGTTGCTGCTTATTATTTTCCTTACAGGATATGTAAAAGCATCACCTGATACTGCAATTATTATCTCAGGTCTTAGAAAGAATCCCAAGGTACTGATTGGTAAAGCGGGCATCAAGATACCTTTTTTAGAGAGAAAGGATGAATTGAACCTGCAGCTGATACCAATTGATGTTAAGACTTCAAATGCAGTTCCCACAGCTGATTACATTAATATTAACGTTGATGCAACGGTTAATGTTAAAATCAGTGACAATGAGGACAGATTAAAGCTTGCAGCCCAAAACTTTTTAAACAAAAATGCTGAATATATCGGCAGAGTTGCAAGAGAAGTGCTGGAAGGTAATGTACGTGAAATTGTAGGTAAAATGGCATTGGAAGAGATGGTTTCCGACCGGCAGAAATTTGCTGCGCTTGTCAAGGAGAATGCGGAGCCGGATCTGGCTGCCATGGGACTCGATATTATCAGCTTTAACGTTCAGAATTTTGTGGACGGAAATGGCGTTATTGAGAACCTGGGTGTAGATAACATAGTAAAAATCCAGAAAAATGCCGCAATTTCCAGGGCTGAAAGCGAAAAGGAAATTGCAAAAGCCCAGGCAAATGCAAAACGGGAAGCAAATGAAGCTGAAGTTAATTCTGAAACCGAGATAGCTAAGAAACAAAATGAACTGTCAATAAAGAAGGCAGAACTTAAGCGGGAAGCTGATATCAAACAGGCTGAAGCTGATGCTGCGTATAAGATTCAGGAAGAGGAACAACGTAAAACTGTTGAGATCACAACGGCAAACGCAAATATTGCAAAACAGGAGAAGGAAATTCTCTTAAAGCAGCGGGAAGCTGAGGTTATGGAGCAGGCACTGGATGCTCAGGTTAAGAAAAAGGCTGAAGCTGAAAGGTTTGCGAAACAGCAACAGGCAGATGCCCAGCTTTATGAGCGTCAGAGAGAGGCTGAAGCAAAAAAATTTGAAACTGAAAAAGAAGCTGAGGCAATGAAAGCCCAGGCTGAAGCAAAGAAGTTCACAATGGAGCAGGAAGCGGAAGGTATTCGTACCAGAGGTCTTGCAGAAGCTGAAGCAATTCGCGCCAAGGCTGTGGCTGAGGCAGAAGGTATTGAGAAGAAAGCTGAAGCTATGGCTAAGATGGGTGAGGCTGCTGTGCTGGAAATGTACTTTAAAGCGTTACCTGAAGTGGTTAAGAATGCTGCTGAACCTCTTAACAGTGTTGACAGAATTACTATGTACGGCGAAGGCAATTCTTCTAAGCTCATGAAAGATATTATGGGTACTGTTGTTCAGGTTACAGATGGTCTGAAGGAATCTACCGGTGTAGATTTACAGGCTGTGTTATCAGGATTCCTGGCAGGTAAAGTTGCAACTTCTGCACAAAACACAAATGATGGGGAATAATTTGAAAAAAGTATATTCACAGAGAACTATGAATGTAACTGAAATTTGGGTAGGAAAAAAAGCTTAATATGCACATAGACACCCGGAATAATCAATGAAAAAATATTTCGGGTGTCTTTTCTACAAGTCTAAAGAATACGAACCAACTATTCGTTAAACTTGTCTTTTGCGCATAGTTAAATGTAGGTATCTGAGTCCTTTCCTTTCACTCTTAAATCACATGCAGGTAAAGAAATATGCAGCCATTTGCGCCCTGGAACTGAAAGGCTCATTTTCGATTAATTGCGTTACTTCATCTTTTGTATAAAACGCAGCTTCAATTTGTTCATTTTCCGATGTATGATCCTCAAAGGTTCCGGTGGCCTCCACAAAGGCAATGTATGTTGAGGTGTCGGAAATTGCAACTGCAGAAAACGACGGCGGCAATATTTTGATGAATTTCTGTACCTGCAGACCTGTTTCTTCATAAAGCTCTCTGCGAATACATTCTTCAATGGTCTCATCGGGATTTAACATTCCTGCGCAGAGATTATAAATATATCTGTTAACCCCCATTCGAAATTCCCGTAATAAAAGCATTTTATTGTCATGAAATGCCACAATGGAGACGCCGCTTGGTTTTTTCCCCAGGTCCTGGGCTCCGGTAAGTTCATTTCTGCTTACAATTTCATATTTTTTTTCTCGGCCGGCCTTATTCAAATAGGTGATTTCATAGTTTTTTAGATATTTACCGTCTTTTACTTTTTGAAATTGAATCAGTTCCATGTTAATTATTTAACATTCCTTTCACAGATAAGTTTTTAAAATATTCCAATAAGGGCTTGTTTACCTTTTTCCTGGTAATTTCAACCAATCCAAGGGGTGTCATATCCACAACAACAGTCTTAGTTCTATCTCTTTGAACAAAAGCTCTCATGGCATTCAATAATTCACGGCGATGTTCCTCTTTCTTCAGATTAATAAAATCAACGATAATTATACCGGATATATTCCGCAATTTGAGTTGCAACGCAATCTCTTCTGCTGCTTCTTTATTGACTTTCAGCGCTGCTTGTTCTATATCTCCTCTTCTGCCCTCGTATTTGCCTGAATTTACATCGATAACCGTCAGGGCCTCTGTATGCTGTATAATCAAATATCCCCCGCATTTGAGCCACACACGGGGCGATATGGCCTCTTCAAGCTTTGTGTTCAGACCATATAGCTTTTCGAGAGGGAAAGAATCCTTATAGAGGCGTATTTTTTTCTCCAGAGGTTGTTCTCTGAAAGCTTTACATAATCTGTCATATAAATTCCGGTCTTCCGTAAGTATTTCATTATATTCCTCAGGGGAAAGCTGATTTTGTAACAACTCAGTCAATTCATCCTGTGGTTTTGACAGACAGCTGAAACAAGTACGATGAGAAGCATTTTGAAGTAAGGATGTAAAATATTTGTATAGTTCTTCATATTGCGCCAGAAGAAAACGAAAGTCATCCGGTGTATTCAATTTATCTGCAGATTTTGTGCGCACCTTGACACCAACAGCCGGGTTATTTGTAATTTTTTGAATACCTTCCGGCAAAAACTGCTCCAAAACAGCTATTTGTTCCTTGTTAAGACGTTGCGAATACTGTATTCCTTCTTTCCCCCAGGTCAGTACAAAATACTCATTAGAAACGGCTATCTCGGCAGTTACGGATGCCTGCTTGGTCTTCTGAGGAGCACGGACAATCTGTACAGGAAGCTCATCACCCTCCAGAAGCCGTCCGTCATATTTTCGATTTAGCAGGAAAGGGGTCATAGCATCCTTTAAGGGTAGAAAGCAGATTTCTCCGCCTGCAATTTCTACGAAACAGGCATTGATGGCTTTTACTATATTTTTGACTTTACATATATATATTGAGCCTATTTTACTGCTTTCCGGGAAAAACACAGAGGTAAGACGATTGGCCTGTATCAGAAAAGCGCATACTTTACCCTTATAATCCGAAAAAATCAGCTTACTGTCGTATGAATTAAGAGAATTTGTTTCATTAGCAGTAAGCTTCACAGAATCCTTTGGTTTTATATTTCTGCTCATAATGTACCGATATCTCCCAATGAAGTCAGTATTCTATTATCTTCCGTTCCGGTATTGGTAAAAAGGTCCTCTCTTGTGATGAGGAAGGCATTATCGGGAAGTTTTACACCTATGGAGGAAAACATTGCTTCCAGAACCTGCCCAGGCTTTATATTACCAGCACTGGATGCATTAAGATGCATGGAAAAAGAATTATTTTCCCATTTCAGGCTATAAATACCGGGTTTCAGATCAACCTCACGCTTTCCTTTTTTGCTCTCTTTGGTATACCATATTTCTTCCTTGGTAAGAAATTCTGCCACCAGCTTATGAATATCGGTCTGTGGCATACGTCCCTCTCTGAATTTTACGGTATAAACCGCGGAAGCTACACTTGCCATAGCGTTTCCGGCATCCTCCGGCAGTATTTTCACAGATACAATCTCAATTCCATTTACACTGGCCTGATTGAGTCTTTCCATGATATCTGTACAGGAAGTCATGGAACAGACCTCGATATCCATATATTCCCCGTTACTCTCAAGCCCTACACCAAGAGGGGATGCAAAGGTCATAATCTGATGGGGACTGTACCCGCCGGTATATGCAATATCAATACCTGCACGGCGAATCGCCTTTTGAAAAAAACGCATAACATCAAGATGACCGATAAAACGTAGTGCTCCATATTTCTTAAACTTTACACGAAGCTTCATAGCCCTAATTCCTTTTCTGAGTATGATTGCTATTGTCTAGTCTGCCTTTGGCTCCAGGCAGATACCGCCGCCGAATCTTGCTGCACCGCATCCCTGGCATTTCTTGCCGCAGTTTTCGGATATCTCTTCGTTTTGGGCTTTTTCCCACTCTCTGATGAGAAATTCCTTTGTTACACCACAATCGATGAAATCCCAGGGAAGAATCTCGTCGACAGAACGCTCACGGAAGGTGTAAAAATCAACGGTAAGACCACATTCTTCAATGGTTTTCATCCATCTTTCGTTGTCATAATACTCGCTCCAGGCATCATAAAAGCTGCCTTTTTTATATACACGTCTGATTACCTCGCAGAGCCGTCGGTCTCCCCGGGCAAGTACGCCCTCCAGAACACTGGCGTCTGCCTCATGCCAATTGTACTTGATGCTTTTTTGGTTTAGCTGTTCCGCAATAGCTTTCCGGGTCAGATAAGCCTTCTCTATAAACTCATCCTTTGTACACTGTTTTGCCCATTGAAAGGGAGTAAATGGCTTGGGAACAAAGAACGAAGTGCTGGCTACAATCTGCACTCTTCCGTTCACTCGTTTCTCCTTTGGAACGGTATCAAAAAAGGTAGCTGCAATTTTGTTTGAAAGCTCTGCAATTCCACGAATGTCTTCCTCTGTTTCCGTAGGAAGGCCAAGCATGAAATAAAGCTTTACCTTGGTCCAGCCTCCTTCAAAGGCAAGTGCAGCGCCATTTAAAATGACTTCTTCGGTCAACCCTTTATTAATAACATTACGTAGCCTTTGACTGCCTGCTTCCGGAGCAAAGGTGAGACTTGATTTCTTCACATCCTGCACTTTACTCATGACATCAAGGGAAAAGGCGTCAATTCGAAGAGAAGGCAGAGAAATATTTATGTGTTCTTTCCCGCACTCTTCTATCAGAAAATCAATCAGCTCAGGCAACTTACTGTAATCGCTGGAGCTTAAGGAACTTAACGAGATTTCTTCATGTCCTGTATTTTTCAACATTTCCAAGGCCCATTTTTTCAGGATTTCCACATTGCGTTCCCGCAAGGGCCGGTATAACTGGCCTGCCTGACAGAAACGACAGCCCCGGATACAGCCCCGCTGAATCTCCAGCACCACCCTGTCCTGAGTAACCTTAATAAATGGAACTACAGGCTTCATGGGATAATAGGTGTCCGTCAGGTCCATCTGAATTTCCTTGGTAATTTTTTTCGGAATACCTTCTTCCACAGGAAGAAAGCTCCGAATCGTACCGTCCTCATGATAAGTAACCTCATATAAGGAGGGTACATACATTCCCGGAATCTGAGCTGCCCTTCGAAGAAAATCTTTTCTGCTGCAGCCTTCGCTTTTGCAGGCCTTATAAAGATCAAGTAGCTTGCGATATTGGGTCTCTCCTTCCCCAATATAAAAAAGATCAAAAAAATCTGCCAACGGTTCCGGGTTATAGGTGCAGGGACCTCCACCAATGACGATAGGGCAAGCCTCCCCTCTGTCCTTGGCATTGATAGGTATCTGAGCCAGATCCAGTATCTGAAGAATGTTGGTATAACACATTTCGTATTGAATGGTAATGCCAAGAAAATCAAATTCTTTTATCGGTTCCTGGGATTCCAGTGCAAAAAGAGGTATTCCCTCCCTGCGCATTATTCTGTCCAGATCAAGCCAAGGAGAATACACCCGTTCACACCAGACATCTTCCCAGGAATTAAACATATCATATAAAATCTGTATTCCTAAGTGTGACATTCCGATTTCATATACATCCGGAAAGCACATGGCAAATCGTACCGATACCTTATCTTTCTCTTTTATGACAGAATTTACCTCATGTCCGATATAGCGCTCCGGTTTTTCTACACATAATAATATATCATCGGAAAGAGCCAGCTTTTCCATAGTGAAAAAAATCTCCTCTCGTTACCTTCATAAACTTTTCGCAAACCAGCGCCCATTATATCATGAATCTTCCTTTACTCACAAGCTCACGAATTCGCTCTATCGCGCTTTTTATCCTGCTTCGCAGGATATTTGTTCGCTAATGGAGAAAAACAAATGTCTGCTTCGCAGCCGCTTGTTTTTCTTTTGCGCTCATTATATCATAAATTGAATTACATTGTAAACTTACAGTGTCTGGGATTGAAAGCACGAAGCAGCGTGTGCATTCGGTCTGCTTCTTTTTCATCATAAGGCACTTGGGGTTCATCTGACCAGAGACAGAACATACTTCCGATAGGTTGATTCTTCATGGAAGATAAAACAGGGCTTTCTTCATTTGTCATGGCATTCAGTGAAGTTTGAAAAGTGAAAATACGGTTTACACTATGTGAAAAGCTTTTATGTATTCCATAATGAATCTCCTTTTTATAATTAATGTATCATGGAATACGAATATTAGCAATATTGTCCTGAAATCCCGGTTCTTTAAATAAAATGACAGGCATACTATGTAAAAAAGACGGAAGGAGTTTATGAAATGAGTGATGTGTCAACAGAACAACGCTTACAGCTTGTCCAACAGATTCGTTCCAGATATCAGGAGGACAAATATGATATGCACTGCAGAGAACACATTTTGTACGGCAGGCAGTCTTCCCCAGCCGACGATTTAGAATACTTACAGACACGGGAAAACGAAGGTTATTCCGGCTTTTCCTTCAAGAGCAGAATGCTGGTGGCTATTCTGTTGTTTTTGGGACTGGTAATCATAAATGAGAATCAGATAAAAATAGCGGGAATCACATCAAATAAAATAATTGAAATGATTTCCGCTGATTATGAAGCTGAAATTGACAGCTGGGTTGAGGCTCTGTCAAAATAAGCCTTATCTGTTTGCAAGCTCCGTGGTAATTTCTTCCCAGTCCACGCCCTTTTCCACCATGAGCACCATCATGTGATAAAGGAAATCGCTGATTTCGTACTTTACCTCATTGGCATTGGGATTTTTGGCGGCAATTACGATTTCGGTAGCCTCTTCGCCCAGTTTTTTCAGAATTTTATCAATTCCCTTGTCAAAAAGATAGTTGGTGTAGGAACCTTCCTTGGGATGAAGCTTACGGTCCTTTATTACATTGAACACTTCTTCAAATACCAAAAGAGGATTGTCAGCCTTTTCATAGTCTTTCTTGGTAATCTCATTAAAAAAGCAGCTTTTTGCACCGGTATGGCAGGCTGCGCCGACCTGAGATACCTTGGCGAGTATGGTGTCCATATCACAATCGGCCGTAAGACTTTTTACATACTGATAATGTCCGCTTGTGGCCCCCTTTAACCAGAGCTCCTTACGGCTTCTGCTGTAATAAGTCATTTTACCTGTGGCAATAGTCATGTTATAAGCTTCTTCGTTCATGTAGGCAACCATGAGGACTTCATCCGTACGATAATCCTGAACCACTACAGGAACCATTCCGTCACTGTTTCGCTTAAAATCCGACCACTGAAAAGCAGCCTCATAGCTTTCTACCCGGATATTACTCTCCTTACAGAGCTTCTTTAAGTTAAGAATCTCGGTATAGTGATTGTTGATGGCATTTCCGGTGATGCCGCATACTGTTTCTGAATAAAAGGCCTCCGGAACCTTGGAAGTATCAAAGTCGTCGAGCTGCACATAGACAGGGAGAGTGCTGCTTCTTAACGTTTCCTCCAGCTTTTGAGAATTCATTACCACTAACGAAGAAATATATTTTTCCAGGAGGTCTTTGTTCTCTGCCGGCACGGCGGGATTCTCAAAGGAAACCAGAAGCTTTTCTTTGCCGAATTTCAGGGACACTTCTTCCGTGATGGAAACATTGCTCTCCTTATCAAAATCCAAAATTGCCCGTTTGCATCCGGCGTAGAGCAGCTTCTTGACATCCTCCATGCGTTTCACATTCCCGGCGCCGATGACATCTACCTCGGCAAGGGTGCAGATTTCCTTAATAATGTCCAAAGCTCTTTCGTGCTCCTCGTCACCCTGTGACATATCAAACACAATCAGCTCATCTGCATTGTTTTCGTTGTACAGTCGTACCAGGTTTAAGGGCTCTGCCTCCACAAGGGTGGTATCCTGCAGGCCGGCTACTGCACTTCCGCGGTACAGATAGATGCAGGGAACAAATTTCTTGACTAACATATTTTTTCTCCTGTTTATGAAAATGTAAGTTTATATAATAATTATATCAAATCGAAGGATTAAAGACTCCCTTTTGTGCTGAGCACATCGTTGATGCGGGTATCATAACTCACAGCCTGATCCAATGCCTTGGCAAAGGCTTTGAACATTGCTTCAATAATGTGATGCGTATTCAGACCGTCCAAAATCTTAAAATGTAGATTCATTCCTGCACTGTAGGATACTGCATAAAAGAATTCTCTTACCAGTTCTGTCTCAAATTCTCCTACTCTCTCCACATCAAAGGCTGCATTACAGCTAAAGTAAGGTCTGCCGCAAAGATCAACCGCACAAAGCACCAGTGCGTCGTCCATGGGAAGAAGAAAGGAACCGTAACGGCAAATCCCCTTCTTATCTCCAAGTGCCTTTGCAATTGCTTGACCAAGCACAATTCCGGCGTCCTCCACTGTATGATGTCCATCCACCACTAAGTCACCCTTAATCAGACAGGTTAAGTCAAAAAAGCCATGCTTTGCAAAGCCCTGGAGCATATGGTCGAAGAAACCAATCCCCGTAGTAATTTCTGACTTACCGGTTCCGTCAAGATTCAGTTTCATTGTGATGTTTGTTTCCCCTGTGGTGCGTGTTATTTCTGATGTCCTCAGCATAAATCTATACCGTACCTTTCCAATCATTCAAATCTGACTTTAATGCTGTTTGCGTGAGCGGTCAGTCCTTCACTTTCAGCAAAGGTTTCAATGTCTTTATGCACTTTTTCCAATGCTTCTCTTGAGTAAGAGATAATACTTGTCTTCTTGATAAAATCATCCACATTAACCGGTGAAAAGAACTTTGCAGTGCCGTTGGTAGGTAAAATGTGATTGGGACCGGCAAAATAATCGCCTAATGGCTCTGATGCGTACTCGCCCATGAAAATTGCTCCGGCATTTTTAATTCTGGTCATAATCTCAAATGGATTAGCTGTGAGGATTTCCAAGTGCTCGGAAGCTATTTCATTAACGGCATCAATTGCATCTGACATGTTATCTGCAAGCAGGATATAACCGTAATTGTCCAGAGATTTTGTGATGATTTCCTTTCTTGATAATTCTGCAGTAAAAAGGTCAACCTGTTTGGAGACAGCCTCTGCAAGTTCTTTTGAGGTGGTTATCAGGATTGCACTTGCAAGCTCGTCATGCTCTGCCTGAGAAAGCAAATCGGCTGCTACATAACGGGGATTAGCGGTTTCATCAGCGAGAACCAGGATTTCACTGGGCCCCGCAATGGAATCAATGCTTACATATCCGTAGACAGCCTTTTTGGCCAGAGCCACAAAGATATTACCGGGACCGGTTATCTTGTCTACCTTAGGCACTGAAGCCGTTCCGAAAGCCATTGCAGCAATCGCCTGTGCACCGCCAACCTTGTATATTGTATCAACGCCGGCAATATCTGCAGCAACCAATGTTCCGGGATTTACTTTGCCATCTGCACCGGGAGGAGTTGTCATGATAATCTCTGAAACACCTGCAACCTTCGCAGGAATAACATTCATCAAGACACTGGAGGGATAAGCTGCTTTTCCACCGGGAACATAGACACCGGCTCTTGCAATCGCAGTGATTTTCATGCCGAGAATCGTTCCGTCTTCCTTTGCATCAAACCAGCTGTTTCTAAGCTGTTTGGAGTGGAAGTCACGAATATTTTCTGCAGATTTACGGATTACATCCACAAGTCCTGCATCCAGCTTCAGATATGCCTCTTCAATTTCTTCGCGGTTCACTTTAATGTTATCTGCGTCAAGTGCATATTTATCAAATTTAAGTGTATAGTCGAAGATGGCCCGGTCACCATTTTTTCGAACTGCTTCAATGATTTCGTTTACTGTACTCTCATATTGAGAATAATTATTAGGACTTCTTTTCAGCAAGTCATTGAGGATATCCTGTCTGGTTTCACCTGTCAATTTGACAATTCTCATTTTTCTGCCTCCTGCTTCTTACATTCTTCTAATCTGCTGTTGATTCTGTTAACGAGAGATTTGATTCTTTCAGCGTTCATCTGCATACTTACAGGATTCACAATCATTCTTGCGGAAAGAGGACAGACCTCTTCCAAAACTTCAAGACCGTTTTCCCGAAGCGTGGATCCTGTCTCCACAATATCGACAATTACATCCGAAAGCTCTACCAAAGGTCCTAATTCCACGGAACCGTTCAGCTTAATGATGTCGACGGTCTGGTGCTTTTTGTTATAGAAATAATCCTTGGCAATCCGGGGATATTTGCTTGCTACACGAATTCTTTCATGATGCTGCAGAAGTTCCCTGGCTGAAGCAGGTCCGCATACGCACATTCTGCATTTACCGAACCCCAAATCCAATACCTCATAGACATTCCTGTTCTCTTCCAGAACCGTATCCCTGCCTACAACACCGATATCGGCTGCACCATATTCTACATATGTAGGGACATCCGGTCCCTTTGCGAGGAAAAATCTGAGTTTTAATTCTTCATTTACAAAAATCAGCTTTCTGGAGCTTTTATCCTTCATTTCCTCACAGGTAATTCCGATTTGTTCAAATAATTCCAGTGTTTTGCTTGCCAATCTACCCTTGCCCAGTGCAAAGGTAAGGTATCTGCCATCCTTCATCTGCTCATGCCTCCTGCTCTTCTTTATTAACAGGCATCAGTTTCACACAAATACCCTTGTCTCTGCTTTGTTTTGCCTGAATCAACGCTTCTTCGTAAGAATTGGCAGTATCAGGATCATAGGTGATCTGAACAGGCTCTAAAACAGTATAATCCACATCCTGATGTTCCAGCGCTTCCATCAGATCATCCACCACCATGCTGAAGCCGATTGCCGGGGCAGCCTTGCCAAACTGCTTCAGAAGTCTGTCATATCTTCCGCCCTTTACGACAGCATCTCCCAAGCCGATGGTATAGACCTTAAATACAACGCCGGTATAATAGTTATACTTGCTTAAAAGGCCCAGATCAAATGCCACATACTCTTCTACCCCATACAACTTCAATATCTTATAAAGCTCTTCCAGCCGGGTGACGGCTGCCAGTGATCTTTCGTTTCCGGCCTGCTCCCTGGCCTCTTTCAAATCGCACATATCTCCAAACATATCGGCAATTTTAAGCAGTCTGCTTCGATACGGCTCCTGCACCTTCCTTTCGTCCAGAAGCTCCTGCGCTGCAAAATAGTTTTTGCCGGAAATGTAAGAGCGTAGTGCATATTCCGTCTCTTCATCCAGACCCGCCTCTGCACAAAGCCCCTTGAAATATTCTACTTCCCCTACACTGACTCTGAACCTTTTTAGTCCCAGCTTTTTCAGGGCTTCGATGGTCATGCTGATAATCTCTGCATCTGCCTCCACGGAATCTTCTCCGATGAGCTCAGCACCCATCTGGGTCACTTCTTTTAATTTTCCCTGAAGGCTGGAGGTGTTGGTAAAAGTATTTCCCAAATAACTAAAGCGCAGAGAGCTCTTCTTCTCACTGAAATACATAGCGGCACATCTGGCAATGGAGGGTGTGAAGTCAGGTCTCAGCACCAGAGTGTTTCCCTCCTTGTCAAAAAACTTATAGAGCTCACGACTTGGAGTGGTCCCGATTTCTCTTGAGAAAACATCAAAAAACTCAAAGGTCGGTGTCTGAATCTCCTCATAACCGTAAAGTCTTGCGCATGCGCGAAGCCTCTTTTCCACCTCAAGCTTCCGGCTGTATTCTTTTCCGTAAATATCCCGCACTCCTTCGGGAGTGTGCAACAGTTGTCTGTTCATATCATTCTTCACTTTCATACGTTAATGTGCTACCATGGTAGCAGAATAAATTGAAATTAAAAGTAGTATATAGGAAGTTCTAAAGTATGTCAAGAAAAATATCCATGAATAAGCTTTATTGGATAACCATATAATAATTCTTATTTCAATCATTGGGACGATCCGCAAGGTCCTGCTGTAAAATATCAAGATAGGGAACAAGAATCCCGTGTTTTTTGGGTAAGACATAGGCCGGATTCAATTCCTCATATCGGAAGCTCTTCCTTCCTCCTTCCTTGGCTCTGTCCCAGAAAAACAAAAGCATGTCCAAGGAAAGATAATACAGGATATCCTTGTGGGTATAATAAATCAGAAAGAAGGAGATACCGCCCTGTTTCTCAAATCTTTTCATGAACTCCACCTGGTGGGGATGGATATTCTGGAGTGAGAAGGTATCAGTAGCACATTCCTTTGCATCAAAACAGACAGGAAGGCCCTGGACGGCACCAATGTAGTCCACAGTGCTCTTTTGCTCAAAATAGGCCAGGGTAATCTGTCGATGCTCCTTGTCCATTTTGATAGGGGTAATGGGTGTGGGAATCTTCTGAATCAGGGCCAGGCCTGCATCGGCATATTTTTCATTTGTTCTGTTAATCATATCTTCCAGTGTTGAGCCTCTCAGGCCTCTGGAGTTCCATGTGGCCATACATCACCGATTCCTTTCAGGGGGTCTGTAACTTAAGTCCTTTCAGTATCCTGTAAAACTCAGCAGTATAAGGAGCAAGGATACTTTTGCCGGAAAGCGCAGCTCCTGCTTCCTCCCTGCTCTCGGGAAATTCTACTCGATAGGCATGAAGAAGCTGATACCTTAAGTTAAAAGTCTTTTTTAATCTATCATTTATGCTATGGTTTCCATATTTGTAATCCCCTGCAAGGGGATGTCCACAGCTTGCCAGGTGAGCACGAATCTGATGGGTTTTGCCGGTAATCAGTTCCACTTCAAGCAAGGTGAAATCCCTACTGCTGCAAAGAGGCAGATAGCGGGTCCGGATGTAATCCTCTTCTTTCTCTGCTCCGGGTTCCCGGCTTACGGTAACCTTATTCCTTTTCTCATCTTTCTGTATCCATCCTTCTACGGTCATCTCCTCTGTTACCTTCCCGATACATACGGTATGATAGAATTTCCGGATTTGCCGTTCACGGATACAGTTGCTTAAGAATTGGGAGCCTGCCAGGGATTTCCCGCAGAGAACAATGCCGCTGGTGTTTCTGTCCAGACGATTGCAAACGGAGGGTTTAAAGGTGGAAAGCTCCTGCTCCGATATAGCATGCTTTTTAAGCAGATAGCCCAGCAGCCATTCATTCAGGCTGGAATCCTCTTGTTTTGCTTTCTGGGTCAAAACCCCAGGAGCTTTGGAAGCCAGCAGCAGATTGTCATCTTCATAAAGAATTTCGGTATCTCTATATTTATGATAAGCCAGCAGATACTCTTCGGTGTCAATGGCTGTACCGCTGAATTTACGAAAGGTATCGTCCGAAAGGAAGAAAGAAATCTCATCACCCTGAGAAATCATCTCTGAACCTTCTGCTTTTTTACCGTTCAAGGTTATATTTTTCTTTCGCAGCATTTTATATAGGAACCCGGTACCTGCCGCCGGAAGACATTTATGGAGGAATTTATCCAGGCGCTGTCCAGCCTGATTCTTGTTTACGGTGATTGTCTGCATGAAAGCCTCCTTACAGGATGACACTCTTGATGGTATTGATGACGGCTTCTGTTTTTGCCGGAGACTCCTCCAGTTTTTTGAGCTGTTCTAAGCGTTCACAATATTTGGAAAGCTCCTTAAAAATCTTAACCGTAGTCTCATTGTGCCCGTCTGTTTTCAATATATTTCCAATATGCTTGTTGAAGCCGTTTTCGTCAAACTCTTTATCCTCCGTATAACCGCAGACGGTGTTGCCGCAGATTGCCATGTGACACACCTGATAATTCTTTTGATAGGAGGTAAAAACACAATCAAACAATACCTGCAATCCGTCTGTATGCTTCTTAATCTCTGTCAGGGTGTCGGAGGAGCCGCTCTTATACCGCAGAAACATAATGGTATTTACAAGACTTCTGCTGGCGGGAAGACATCCCAGTACGGCAACCACAGTGAGAAGATTCAACCGGGTCCCAGTCTGTAAAAAACCGGCGGCAAACAGGGATAAGGAAATTCCAAACATAAGGACAGTTCGGGCTAACTCGTATTTTTTTTGGATATTCAGATAGTTTTCTGTACCCTTTGCATCCTGGTTGGTAAACAAACGCTTCAGCTGCATCTTATCATCCTTTCTTCTTCAGAAGATTCATGCATTCAAGAATGATATCCTGAGGCAGAATCTTTGAAAGCAAATGTATCGCTTTGATGGGAAGGCTACATACGGAAAGTGCCTTTCGATTTTTGGAATCCCTCAGTGCCTTTCTTACTACCTGCTCGGCACTTACCATGGTATATTTCTTGATGGCAAGGGTACTGCCGTATTTTTCGGCAATCTCGAAGAAGGGGGTATCTACCGGTCCGGGGCAGACGGCAGTCACCCAGAGCTGCATGGGCTTCAGCTCTTCTCTCAAAGCTCTGGAAAGGCTTAATACATATGCCTTTGTGGCGGCGTAGACAGCGAAATCAGGCTGTGGCAGAAAAGCCGCACAGGATGCCATCTGAATAATCCGTCCGTTTTTTTGCATAAAGGGAATCACGCGATGGGTGACGTTGGTCAGAGCTTCGCAATTTAATTGAATCATGGAGGCAGCACATTCCTGAGGCTGTTCCATAAATGCCCCCATCATTCCGAAGCCTGCACAATTGATAAGCATTCTTACACGCACATTCTGTTCCAGCATAGCTTTCTCCAGAATATCCAGGCTTTCTTTCTTTGTCATATCCATTGGGAACAATCGCGTCTTATGGTTGAGCATTTCGGATAGCTCCTGCAGCTTTTCTTCCCTTCTGGCAATAAGCCAGAATTCCTCAGTTCTTTGGAAGTAGTTATCCAGCTGTATTGCAAATTCTTTTCCGATACCGGAGGATGCTCCTGTAATGATAATGATGTTCATAGTTAACCTTCCTTTCATGTATTGTTTGAAATCTCAAAAGAAATGATAATAATCTTCAATATAGTAATCTGCCATAGCCGCTTTCGCATCTTTTTCCGTAACGGAATAGGCATCTTCTACGGCACATACTTTCATTCCTGCGCTTTTTCCCGCTTTGATACCCGGCAGAATGTCCTCGAAGACCAGACAGCCCTCCGCAGGGACATCCATGCCTTTGGCAGCTGCAAGATAGATATCCGGCGCCGGTTTCCCGTTGATGATTTCACTGCCTGTCATGATACAGGAAAAATAGTCCTGTAAATGATGCACGGTAAGGATGTTCTCTGCCAGCTCCCTGGAATTGCTGGTAGCAATACCAAGTTTTATGCCCTTCTTCCTGCACCCTTCCAGAAATTCAGGAATGCCGGGCTTTAAAGGAACCTCATGGGTATATTTATCCCACGCCATATGATTCCAGTCATCCATCATTTTTTCAATGGAATCCGGAATTTGAAATCTCTTCTTAAAATAGATGGCGGTATCATGAAAACTCATTCCCTCTATCTCTGACTGCAGTTTCTCCGGCAGAGGGATTCCGAATCTTCCCAGATATTCAATATCTATGGCACGCCACATCCACATGGAATCAACCAGTGTGCCGTCAAGGTCAAAAATCACTGCCTCGATATCCCGCAGCATATTCTGCTTTTCATTGTTTCTCATATAGAAGGTTCACCTCATTTTCCGTCAATCTCCGATAATTTCCGGGTTTCAGTTCTTTATCCAGGCTCAGCCCCCCGAAGGCTACTCTTTTTAAATGTATCACCTTATTTCCTACTGCCTGAAGCATTCTTTTTACCTGATGAAATTTTCCTTAATGAATTGTCAGTAAGATGATATTCTCCTGCAGAAATTCCACCTTGGCAGGAAGGGTCAGCTCCTTCTCTCCGATATCCACCCCCTTCTCCAGACACATTGCAGCCTCCGGTGAAAGCGCAGTTTCCAGCATTACCTGATAGGTTTTCTCCACATGCTTTCTGGGAGAGAGCAAATCATGAGCCAGACTGCCGTTATTGGTCATAAGGAGCAGACCTTCCGTATCCTTGTCCAGACGCCCAACCGGGAAAATATCCCTTCGGCGATCCTCCGGGCTCAACAAATCTACTACGGTTTCTGTGCTGTTATCATTGGTGGCGGATACCACTCCGGCAGGTTTGTTGAGCATATAGTAATAAAACCTTTGATAATTGAGGGCTTTTCCCTGAAAAGTGATGTTATCCCTTTCTTCATCAATTTTTTCATCCGCCTTTTTCACAATTCTTGCGTTCACGCTGACTTGTCCGAGACTGATGAAGCGTTTTACCTGACTTCTGGTGCCGATATTCATTTCGCATAAAAATTTATCAAGACGCATAGCTTACAAATTCCTGTTCATATATTATAAACAAACAATGTATTACAGGGGCTTATGTGGTTTTTATCGTGTTTTTTCTCGGCCTGACAGCCTGTATCCTGGCCGGTTCAGAGCTAAGTCTTTATTACGCCCGGTTGGGGCTCCATCTATGGTTTGAAAAAATGGTTCCTTCTCTGCTCCCTTTTATGATATTATCCGGGTGTATGGTGCGTATGCAGCTTACCGACAAAATTTCCATGCTTCTTTCTCCTGTGATTTCTCCCCTATGGAAGGTGCGAAAAAAAGCGGTATATTGTATGACTCTGGGCTTTTTGTGCGGCTTTCCCATGGGAGCCAGGGTTACCGCAGAGCTTTATGAACGGGGGGAACTAAGCAGGCGGGAGGCAGATTATCTGCTAGCCTTCTGCAACAATATAGGTCCCGTATATTTTTGCAGCTTTGTACTGCCCCTTCTTGGCAGGCAGCTGATTGCTCCGTATCTTTTTGGAATGTACGGTATTCCTCTCCTATACGGGTTGTTCCTAAGAAATACCCTTTTTCGTGATTTGGAGTCCCCACAGAGAGGAAAAAATTTGGAAAAGGGGCCGGCTCCTGTCGGCTGTTTCCAGGCACTGGAAGCTTCCGTCAGCTCCTCGGCAAAAAGTATGCTGAGTCTGGGGGGATATATGATTCTTTTTAATCTGCTC
The DNA here is from genome assembly GCA_051880315.1 of Acetatifactor sp. Classification (GTDB taxonomy): domain Bacteria; phylum Bacillota; class Clostridia; order Lachnospirales; family Lachnospiraceae; genus Acetatifactor. The sequence continues at coordinate 30,565 of JBJENR010000075.1, read as the reverse complement.
AATATTCTGCCTCATACCCTGCTTGGCAGGAAACCCGTAGTTCTGGCGCCCCTGCTGGAAATCACAGGCGGTCTGTCCATACTTGAGGGTAGTCTGCCGCTTTACAGTCTTCTGGCCTTGGCCTTCGGAGGCTTAAGCTGTATGGCCCAGACCTTCAGCTGCATCGCTGACACTGATTTGTCGATTAACGGATATATTGTACATAAAATACTCCTTACCATTCTGACTGCGCTTTATTATCTGGCATGGTTTCTGCTTTGGCCGGAATCCTTTCTTGGCTGACGGCAGGTCATTTCTTCTTCTTTTTTGCCATGCATTGGGATATAAGCAGTATCAGAAATAAAAGTACTACAATTCCCAGGCAGATACCCAGAAAAGACAGAAAGCTGACATTCCCTTTCTCCCCGGACTGCACGGCTTCTGCAGGAATCAAGGTAACAGCTTCCGTAAAGCTTTCCGGGGTATCCTCTGGCAATCCGATTTCGGCAGGATATGATTCAAGCGCATCCTGTTTTCCGGTGGATGATGAAAAGACCCTGGGGCTGGTATATAGATTACTGTCTGTATAGAGTCCAAACATGTTGTATGCACGAAAAACCACCGAGGGACATACCCCCTCCGGAATATTCAGATTCAGGGTAAAGGTATCCGTATATTCTCCCGTAAGTGTATTGACTCCGGGCCAGACGGCTCTCTCGCTGAAGGAGGCTCCTCCGTCTATACTGTATGTATAATTCATCAGCGGAGAATCATAGTCGGCTGCGGTGACGGTGAAGGAAAGCACTCCCTGTTCGTAATCTGCGTTTTGAAATTCAATGGTACAGATATCAGGTTCGCTGGTATCTTCAACCGTCAGAGATACAGGTACCTTGTCGCTGACATCAGCCAGCAGGTAATCCGAATAATCCACATTTAATTCAGAACTTTTTAGTCCAAAATACTTCGCTACGGCTGTGGCATCTTCTCTGCCGAAAAGCATCAGCTTCTCTTCCGAATCGCAATAGATTTCATCCCGTTGTTCATCTACATGGCAGTGTTCCAGGATGACAGTGGGCACATCCAGTGTGGCTGCTTCACGAAGAATGCCGTAATAATCGCCCTTTTGTCCCACCCGGGTCTTGACTCCGCGGACAAAAAGCCCTCTGTCGCCAAGGTTTTCAAGCCATATTTTCCCGAACTGGAATCCGTACGCATTTGCCGGAGCATTCATCTGTACCCACACCTCTGCCCCGAACAAATCGTGATTTACAGAAGCATTATAGTGTAAGCTAAACATAAAATCGGCATTAACACTTTTTGCAAATTCCGCACGCTCTTTCAAGGATAAATCCACATCCTCCGTGCGGGTCAGATAGACCTCCACATTATCATATAGGCAGAGTTCTTCATACATAGCCCTGGCTGTAATCATGTTCATGGATTTTTCTTCATATCCGTTTTCAATGGTCCCCAGATTCTCTCCTCCGTGTCCCGGGTCAATGACAATCACCAGCTTTTCACCGACATTCTGTAATCTGTTCATTCCCAATCCTTTCAAAAATAAAACCGGCTCCCTTTCGAAAACCGGTTCAATGTTTTCCTGTTATATAATGTCCGTTTCCTTCTCCGGGTCAGCATCCGCTATGGCAAGTTCCTCATCAAACTCCTCCGTGGGATGAAGGGCCTGCCTGTTGGCCTGAATCACATCCTTGTACTGATTCAGAGAATTCAAAAGCTTATTATAATTGGTGGAAGTTGCCTGAATAGAATCCACAATGATATTCTCCAGCTCCGCCAGTCTTTCTTCTGTGTATTGTGTAGCCTGTGCACGGAGCTCGTTGGCTTCCATAATTGCCTTGTCCAGAATTTCCTGGGCCTGATTGGAGGCCATGGTAACCACCTCGTTTGCCTGTGCATAGGCCTGTTGCATAATCTCATGTTCGCTGATTAGTTCATTGGTATGAATTGTGGCCTCATTAATCAGCTTTTCTGCTTTTTCACGGGCATCATTCAGAATTGCTTCCTTGTTGCTGATGATTTTTTGATAGCGTTTAATTTCATCAGGAGTCTTCATGCGTAGTTCACGAATCAGTTCATCAATTTCTTCGCGATTGACAATGATATCGGAATTGGACAAAAATTTGGGCTTGCAATTCTCAATATACTCTTCCAATTCATCTATGATTTGTTCTATTCTGCTACTCATCGTCCTACTCCTTGTTCTGAATTTTGTATTTATTATAGATTAATTCTGCCACGAAGTCAGGTACACACTGACTGATATCACCGCCGAAGCTTGCGATTTCCTTAACACTTGAAGAACTCAGATACGCATACTCAAGGCTGGTAGTGAGAAAAATCGTATCCAGCTGGCCATTGGACAGCTTGCGATTGGTCTGGGCAATCTGAAGCTCATATTCAAAGTCGGTGATAGCCCGTAAGCCTCTTACGGCAATATGAATATTTTTTTCCGCGGCATAGTTAATCAAAAGGCCGCTGAAGCTCTCCACCTGTACGTTCGGAATATCCTTTGTGGCTTCCTTTAATATATTAACACGTTCTTCCACAGAAAACAACGGTGTCTTGCCTTTGTTATTTAAAACACTTACAATCAGAACATCAAAAAATTCGGATGCACGCCGAATGACATCCAAATGCCCGTAGGTTACAGGATCAAAGCTTCCGGGATAAATTGCTTCTTTCATCTAAAGCCTCATTTCTGTTCTTGGATACTCTTTAGAAACACATGTTTATTGGTCTTGTAACACTTCTCCCGCACAATCGTGAATCCGAAGTCTTCTGCAAAAGAAAAGTCCTTTTTCAGAGAAGCTTCCACGATAATCAGAGTATCGGCGGTGACATATTTCATACCACTCAGTGCTGCCAGAACATTCTTCTCTATGTCGGATGCATAAGGCGGATCCATGAAAATAATATCTGCCTGTTCTTCGTGTATACTGCCAAGTGCACTCAATACATCCTGCTTAATTAATATAGCACGATTTGTCATTTTCGTAAATGTAAGATTTTGCTGAATACAGGAGGCTGCCTTAGGCGAATTGTCTATAAAATACGCTTTTTCTGCGCCTCTGCTCAGGGCTTCAATTCCAATCCCTCCGCTGCCGCTGAATAAATCAAGGAAGACAGCGCCCGGTACATCTGCCTGGAGCATGTTAAAAAGTGTTTCCTTAATCCTGTCAGTGGTGGGCCGGGTGTCCAGTCCCTCCGGTGTTTTTAAGGGCAGACTTCTGGCGGTTCCTGCGATAACTCTCATGTTAACCTCGCTTTTTATACTCTGATTTTTGTACCCTTCTGGTCTCTTTTTGCCGGCTTGAGATTGTTTAGGATAACCGGCTTGTCTTTGTATTGAATCGTGGTTTCAATGCCATTCTGTGTATAATAGACATGTTCAACGGTATCTTTTGCGTTAAGCTTCATGCCGCGAACACCCACAGCCCCCTTCTTTTTCTCCGGGATTTCTTCGATGGAAAACCGAAGGAAGAAGCCTTCCTTTGTCTGAAGAATAATATTTCGCTGTTCCATCAAAGACATGACACTAACCACCTCATCACCTTCAGAAAGCTTGGTTGCTGCAACAGTGCGCTTTGAGACATCAAACTCGCCGCCGTCTACCAGCTTCATCATGGACTGAGCAGTCACAAATAAAACCTGTCTCAGGTTCAGTTCGGTCTGACTGGTGATGTAAACAATCGTCTCCTTCTCGGAATTATAATTGCTCACATTATCAATGGGAATACCCTTGTCTCGGAATTTGCCGTAGGGAAGGTCCATCACCTTAATCGTGTGAAGCTGTCCGGTATTGGTAAACAGACATACCTTGCCGGTGTTTTTGCAGGAAAAAACAAAGCGGTTTTCCGTGTCAGCCGCTTCTTTGTTTCTCTCGTAAGTCGCCATATCCACGGTTTTTGCATAACCAAAACGATCCATGAGGAACATAACCTCCAGTTCCTCAGGTTCTTTCTCACGGTATACGGCTTCTTCGGCATTTTCAATAGCAGTGCGGCGTTTTCTGCCGTATTCCTTCTTGATTTCATCAAGCTCATTCATGATGACCTGTGCCATGGAGTCTCTGCGCTCCAGAATATCCTCATAGCGATAGATATTCGCCATGGTTTCCTCGTGCTCATTGATCAGGGCTTCAATTTCCAGACCGATTAGTTTGTAGAGACGCATCTCAAGAATGGCATTTGCCTGTTTTTCGGTAAACATCAGCTGAGTTGCCATAATCTTGGATTCCTTGGACTTAAATTTAATTCCATCTATTTTGCCCTCTGTCAGGCAGGCCTTTGCCATATTCCGATCCTTGGATCCCCTCAGGATTTCGATAATCAGATCGATGACATTGCAGGCCTTTATCAATCCCTCCTGTATTTCCTTTTTATCCATTTCTTTGGCAAGAAGATTGGTATACTTTCTGGTGGCAATCTGATATTGGAAATCCACGTTTGCTTTCAGAATAGCCTTCAGTCCCATGGTTTCGGGTCTTCCGTTGCAAATTGCAAGCATATTGACGCCGAAGGTGTCCTCCAGACGGGTTTTCTTATAAAGCAGGTTTACAAAGTTTTCCGGATCCGCATCCTTGCGCAGTTCAATAACAATACGAATGCCCTCCTTGGAGGACTGATTGGAAATATCCACGATATCCATTGTCTTTTTGGACTCCGAAAGAGAAGCGACATCCTGTAGAAATTTGGCAATGTTCATACCAATCATGGGATAGGGAATCTCAGTGATGACCACATTGGTTTTGCCACCCTTTAACTGTTCGAATTCTACCTTGCCGCGCACCTTGATTTTTCCGGTACCGGTTTCATAAATCTCCAGAAGCTCATCCTTGTTGGTGACTATACCGCCGGTAGGAAAATCGGGGCCCTTGATATAGCGCAGGAGTTCCTTGGTGGTGATATTTTCATTGAGCATATAGGCTTTCATGGCATCAATGACTTCCGCCAGGTTGTGAGGAGGTGTGCTGGTGGCCATCCCCACCGCAATTCCCTCCGAGCCGTTTATCAGGAAATTGGGTATCTTTACGGGAAGGACGGTGGGCTCCTTTTCCGTCTCATCAAAGTTTGGCATGAAGTCAACGACATCCTTGTCCAGGTCCGCAAGAAAGGTTTCCTGGGTTATCTTCTGTAGCCTGGCTTCCGTATATCGCATTGCAGCGGCTCCGTCACCTTCAATATTACCAAAGTTGCCATGGCCGTCTACCAAAGGCATCCCCTTTTTAAAATCCTGACTCATGACTACCAGAGAGTCATAGATAGAGCTGTCTCCGTGAGGATGATATTTACCCATGGTATCACCCACAATTCTGGCGCATTTTCTATAGGGCCTGTCATACCGGATGCCCAGCTCATACATATCATAAAGGGTACGACGCTGCACGGGCTTTAATCCGTCCCTGACGTCAGGCAGAGCTCTTGCAATGATGACGCTCATGGCATAATTCACAAAGGATTTCTGCATTTCTTCGGAGTATTCCGTTTTGATAATTCTATTCTCATCCATAATCTGTTATTTCCCCTTATTTCGAAGGTACATCTCCCCGTCGAATGTATTGCGACAGTTTAATTGTAGCAATACATTTTGTCAGATATCAAGCTGTGCGTCGTTGGCATGCTCATAGATAAATGTCTTTCTTGGCGGAACCTCAGTGCCCATCAACAGCTCTGTGATTTCCGATGCCATGCGGGCATCTTCTATTTCCACCTGCTTCAGATAGCGGGTTTCCGGATTGAGAGTTGTCTCCCAAAGCTGTTGAGCGTCCATTTCTCCCAGTCCCTTGTAGCGCTGTAATGTAAAGGAACCCTTATGTGTCTTGCGGTATTTTTCCAGCGCTTTATCATTATATAAATATTCCTCTGCCCCCTTGGCCGGCATGGCTTTATACAGGGGCGGCATGGCTATGTAAACATGTCCTTCAAAAATCAGTTCGGGCATGAACCTGTAAAAAAGAGTAAGCAAAAGGGTGGAAATATGCTCTCCGTCCACGTCCGCATCCGCCATAATGATTATCTTATCATAGCGCAATTTGGTAATATCAAAATCGTTTCCGTAGCCCTCGGAAAAGCCGCAGCCGAAAGCATTTATCATGGTTTTGATTTCCGCATTTGCCAATACCTTATCAATACTTGCCTTTTCTACGTTTAATATTTTACCGCGGATAGGCAGTATGGCCTGGTACATACGATTTCTGGCTGTTTTGGCACTGCCGCCTGCCGAATCTCCCTCTACAATGAATATCTCACATTTTGAAGGGTCTTTTGACTCACAATTTGCAAGCTTTCCATTGGAATCAAAGGAAAACTTCTGCTTGGTCAGCATATTGGTTTTGGCACGTTCTTCTGTTTTGCGGATCTTTGCAGCTTTCTCAGCACACCCGATAATGTTTTTCAAGGTTTCCAGGTTGCGGTCAAAAAAACGGACAATTTCATCTCCCGTAACTTTACTGACTACTTTTGCAGCATCCTGGTTGTCCAGCTTAGTCTTGGTCTGTCCTTCAAATCTGGGGTCCGGATGCTTGATGGAAACCACCGCTGTCATACCGTTGCGCACATCTGCACCGGTAAAATTAACATCCTTTTCCTTCAGGATTCCCAATCCTCTGGCATAGTTGTTGATGACGTTGGTGAACATTGTCTTGAAGCCAGTAAGATGGGTACCACCCTCAGAATTGTAAATATTGTTACAGAAGCCTAACACATTTTCATGGAATTCATTAATATACTGAAAAGCAACTTCAACAGAGATTCCTTCGCTCTCTCCGCTGAAGTAGATTACGTCGTGCACCGCTTCCTGGCTTTTGTTCATATCTTTGATAAAGCCTATGATGCCCTCGGGTTCCTGATAGGTTATGTGCTCCGGTTCGTCACCGCGTAGGTCATGAAATACTATGGTTAGCTTTGGATTTAAGTAAGCTGTCTCGTGAAGACGGCTCTTTACTTCGTCTTCCTTAAACCGTGTTCTGTCAAAAATGGTGCCATCCGGCAGAAAATTTATCGAGGTACCTGTTTCCCTTGTTTTTCCTTTTACAGGGAGAAGACCATTCTCTAAAGGGATAATCGGATTCCCCCTCTCATATTTATCCTCGTAAATAAAGCCTCCGGTCTTGACTGTCACAGTCAATCTCGTGGAAAGTGCATTGACAACGGATGAGCCAACACCATGTAAGCCACCGCTGGTTTTGTACGCAGAATTATCAAATTTGCCACCTGCATGGAGAGTGGTAAACACCAGGCGCTCGGCGCTGATACCTTTTTCGTGCATGCCCACAGGGATACCGCGGCCATTGTCCGTAATGGTAGCGGAGCCATCTGCCTCCAGGGTAACGGTAATGGTATCACAATATCCAGCCAGATGCTCATCCACGGAATTGTCCACGATTTCATAAATCAAATGGTTTAATCCCTTGGTGGAAACACTGCCGATATACATTCCGGGGCGCTTGCGGACTGCTTCAAGCCCCTCCAGGACTGTAATGCTGGATGCGTCATAATTGTTACTTTTTGCCATTGAATTAACACTCCTTGCCTGTACGCGCCTTCAGCGCTCTTTGCCTGCTTTCGCAGCCGCTTGTTTTTCTTTTGCGCTCATTATATCATAAATATTGTATTTTGTAAAAGAAAAACTACAACATCTATTAGGTGGTTATATATACGGAAATGAGAAAATATAAAACCAAAGGATGAACTGATTCGCGTCAGCTCATCCTTTTATGTTTATCTTATGTTAGACATGTGATGGGATTCTAAGACTGCTCATGCTTCCTCTGCCCAGGCATCAAGCTTCTTGCAGCATGTAATCGCCAGAGAACCGGGGCCAATATGACAGGCAACGCTTAAAGAAAGGGGATTTACCGTAATGTCGAACCCGGGGAATGCTGCCCGGACTTCTTCCAGGAATATGTCAACCGCTTCCCGGTTCTGAGTGTAAGCAACGGATAACCAATGTTTCCGGGGATCCGGTTCTCCGCCAAAACGGTGTAGCATATCATTCTTTATGGCATTAATCATGATGGACTTACCCTGACCGGAAGTTCTTGCCTTGGAAAAGGCATCCAGCTTTTCACCCTGAATCTGTAAAACCGGCTTCAACCTCAGCATAGTTCCTATGGCAGCTGCCGCAGGGGTGATTCTGCCGCCCTTCTTTAAGTAGTACAGGGTATCCAGCATGATGTAAATACTGCTGTTAAACCTGTCTTCTTCCAGAATTTTTTTGATTTCTCCGGCGTTCAGACCCTTGGATGCCAACAGCTTTGCATCCAGGCAGGACTGTCTCTGGGTTACGGAAATTCGCTGATTATTGACTACCTGTACCTTTCCGTCATATTCTTCCGCCAGCATCATGGCACTTTGGCAAGAGCCTGACAAGCCGCTGCTCATGGGAATATGTACAAGCTCGTCATATTCCTGTAACAATTCGTCCCAAAGCTTCATAACGGACTCCGGAGATGGCTGGCTGGTGCTGATTTCCGCACCTGAGGTCAATTTTTCATAAAATTGCTCCTGTGTGAGATTTATGTCCTCGTAGTAGGTTTCCCCATTGATCATAAATGGCATGGGAAGGACATGTATTCCGTAAGCCTTTCCGTCTGCCTGTGTAATTCCGCTGTTACTGTCAGTTACAATGCCTATTTTCAACATTCGAATTCCTTTCTTGGCTTGACTGTAATACTATCTTGTATTTTACCTTTATATTGTTCTAAAGTCAACTGTGTTTGAGGCACAATCCAACAGATGTCTGCGAAGCAAAGAATGCTCCGGCAGCTTAAGCTCCGGATCCGAGGAAAGGAGTCTGTCTATGGTTTCGGAAGCAAGCTGCAGCACTGCGGAATCTGTGTAAATATCTCCCATTCGGAACGCAAAATCTCCGCTTTGTCTGATGCCGAACATATCCCCCGGACCTCTGAGCTTCAAATCCTGTGAAGCAATGTAAAAACCATCATTTGATTTGTTCAGGATATTCAGCCTCTCCATGGTATCTTCCTTTTCCATGGTATTGATGAAAATACAATAGCTTTGATGATTACCTCTGCCCACCCGGCCTCTGAGCTGATGCAATTGAGCCAGACCAAAGCGTTCTGCGTTTTCTACCATCATTACGGTGGCATTTGGAACATTGACACCGACTTCAATGACAGTTGTGGAAACCAGAACATCAATGCTGTGATTGACAAACTCTTCCATGATTCTGTTCTTGTCTGCCGGCCGCATTTTACCGTGCAGATAAGCGACCTGAATCCCTGGCGGCAATGCTGTCCTAAGCTTCTCGGTATAGTCAACCACATTTTCCAGGTCTTCCAGCTCGCCTGCTTCCACCTGGGGACAGATTACATAGGCCTGCCTTCCTTCTGCCACCTGTTTCGCTATAAATTCGTAGGCCTTCGGTCGATAAGAGGTGTTGACAACACAATTTTTGATAGGAAGACGGTCCGCCGGCAACTCATCCACCACTGATATATGCAAATCTCCATAGAGAATAATCGCAAGAGTTCGAGGGATGGGCGTAGCGCTCATTACAAGAATATGTGGATTTTCACCTTTTTCCGAAAGGGCTTCCCGCTGGTGAACCCCAAAGCGATGCTGTTCGTCGGTTACCACCAGCGCAAGGGACTTATAGGTAACTTTTGTCTGAATCAAAGCATGGGTACCAATAACCAGGTTCGCTTCCCCGGAGGCAATCTTTCCGCAGGCTGCTTTCTTTTCCGCTGCTGTCATGGAACCAACCAAAAGCACGGGACGGAATGCCAGATGGTAATTTCTTATATAATTTTGAATCGTTTCATAATGCTGCATTGCCAGAACCTCTGTGGGTGCCATCAAAGCACCCTGGTATCCGTTGGCGGCAGTCATCAATAGCGCCAATACAGCAAGAATCGTTTTGCCGGAACCTACGTCACCCTGAATCAGACGATTCATGCAATAAGGACTTCCTAAATCATTTCTGATTTCCTGCCATACCTTTTTTTGTGCCTTCGTAAGAGGAAATGGGAGCTGCTCCAGAAAGCGAACCGTGTCTGCAGTTTCAAACATGGGATATGGATTCTTAAGTCCCTCACTGAAGTTTTTGTTTTGCCTAAGCAGATAGAGAAAGGAAAAAAATTCGTCAAAAACAAGTCGCTTTCTAGCCTGTGCCAGCTTTTCTTTGTCTGCCGGGAAATGAATGGTTTCCATCGCTTCTTTTTCACTGATTAGTCCGTTATCCAGCAATATTTCCCGGGGATAATACTCCTCAGCAAAATTACATTCAGCCAACGCCTTCTTTACAATTTTTTGAAAGGTCTGATTTGTCAGACCCTTGGTCAGGGAATACTTGGGAATCAGCACATTAGTCTGCTTTTCATAATCCTCATAGGAAAAAATTTTGGGTTGCTCCATCAGGACACGGCTACCGCGACTCTGTACCGTACCGCGAAAGACATAATATCCGCCCTGTTTCAATACCTTTTTCAGAAAAGGCATGTTAAAAAACGTCAGCTGCAGGCTTCCGCTGCCATCTGCGACAAGCACGTTTAAGATACTTAGCTTCCGAATCTTTTTTTCACTTGGTATACCTGAAACCTGAGCATATACTGCACAGTTCTCTCCCGGTCGCAGGTCCTTAATCCTGACCGGGGGCAAAAAAGTATCATAATCCCTGGGATAGCTGGACAATAGGTCGCCCACGGTCCGGATATCCAGTTTTTGAAAAAGTGTCCTTGTCTTTTCCCCGACACCTTTAATTTCAATAATTGGTGTATTTTTATTCATTTCAAGTACTCCCGTGACGGATGAAGATTTATTTCTTCGAAGGGTATCTCGTTTTCGCAGGATGCGATAAAAGAAAGGGAACACCCGGCGGGCATCCCCTTATTTTCTTTTATGGAAACGGTGCAAAGCCATGTAAAACTCTTTCAATCACTCTACTGAGATCACATAATAATAGATTGGCTGTCCGCCGTATTGTAGTTCAATATCACAGTCAGGATGCGCTTCTTCCACCACGCTTCGGAATGCTTCGGCATCCTCTTCCATAACATCACTGCCATAATAGATACTGATGAGCTCAGAATCTTCCTTTACCATCTGAGCAACCATTTCCCTGGCAACCTCGCTGATGTCGGTTCCAACAGATAAGATTCCCGAATCACCGATTCCCATAAAGTCATCCTTTTTGATTTCCTTGTCATCTATTACAGTGTCCCTGACTGCATAGGTAACCTGTCCGGTGCTGACCTTTGCTATTTCCTGAATCATATTCTCTTCATTTTCATCAGGCGTCATGTCTGCCACAAAATTAATCACTGCCGTAATTCCCTGAGGAATCGTCTTTGTGGGAATTACCAGAAGATCCTTCTCGGTAGTCAGTTCAGCTGCCTGATTTGCTGCCAGAATGATGTTTTTGTTGTTGGGAAGGACAAATATCGTCTTCGCATTTACCTTGTCGACGGCATCCAGAATATCTGCCGTGCTGGGATTCATGGTCTGACCGCCTTCAATGATATAATCAACTCCCAGGCTCCGGAATATCTCGTTTACGCCATCACCTACAGATACAGCGATAAAGCCGAAGTTCTTGGGCGGTTCTTTTTTCTCCGGCTCAGGAACTACCTCGCTTACAGAGGAAGCAGAGGTCACTTCCTTCTCTTTTTCTGCCATTTTAAACAGCTTTTCCTGATGTTCGAGACGCATATTGTCAATTTTCAGATTCGACAAAGCACCGTACTTCAACGCTTTCTGGATTGCCAATCCGGGGTCGTTCGTATGTACGTGCACCTTGACAACATCGTCATCTGCCACACATACGATGGAATCGCCGATGGACTCAAGATAGGCCTTAAAATCCATCTCTGATTTGATATTAAAGGTTTTGTTCAGCATGATAATAAATTCCGTGCAATAACCGAACTTAATATCAGCCTCCGCATCACCTGCTTTTACATCATACCCCCGTGTGGCACTTCCGGTTATAGGTGCTGTAAAATTCATATCAATTTCTTTGCCGAGATACGCGTCAAAAGCACCGGAAAGCACTTCTACAAGGCCCTGACCGCCGGAATCCACTACGCCGGCCTGTTTCAATACGGGAAGCATCTCGGGAGTCTGGCTCAGCACATATTTTGCGTGCTTCAGAATTTCAGCGAAGTAGACTTCCATATCCTTTGTGCCTTCTTTCTGCAATTCCTTAGCCTTATCCGCAACGCCTCTTGCCACGGTCAGGATGGTACCTTCCTTTGGTTTCATGACAGCCTTGTATGCTGTCTCTACTGCTTTTTCTAATGCTTCTGTAATAATCGGTATATTCAGTGTGGTTTCTGTCTTAATTCTCTTTGTCAGACCTCTGAAGAGCTGAGAGAGAATAACGCCGGAATTTCCTCTGGCACCGCGGAGGGAACCGCTGGAGATTGCCTTGCAGAGTGCTTCCATTTCGGGATTCTCACCCAATGCAACCACTTCCTTGGCTGCAGACATAATTGTCATGGTCATGTTGGTACCTGTATCACCATCCGGCACCGGAAAAACGTTCAGCTCGTTAATCCATTCTTTTTTATTTTCAAGATTCTTTGCTCCGGCCAGAAACATTTTAGCCAGCATCTTTGCATCGATTTTTTGTAAGCTCATGATTCCTCCTCCTTAATCAATCACTCTGACACCATCAACAAAGATGTTGATCTTTTCGATTTCGATGCCGGTAAATTCTTCTACTTTGTATTTTACATTATCAATAAGATTGTCAGCAACGGCAAGGATGCTGACACCATAAGAAACAATTACATGAAAATCAAGCGTAAGCTTATTGTTTCTTATGGAGACACTGATGCCTCTCGTAAGACTGTCCATCTTCAGCAGACGGACCAGGCCATCCTTCATACTGACACCTGCCATACCCACAATACCGAAACATTCAACCGCTACACTTCCGGCATATTGGGCAATTACTTCATTATCAATGATAATATTTCCCATATGTGTATTCATAGATGAACCCTTCATATATATCCCATCCTTTCAAATTTTCTTTTCTATAACTAAACATACATATATACCATTTTAACAGCTTTCCCCCAAAAAAGGAATATTAAAAACAAAAAAAGTAAAAAAGTATTTTTTTTGCTTGCTTTTCTTTTCCATATCTGTTAATATAACACTGTTGTGAACTTACTTTATCTCGAGGAGGTGTCAAAATGGCTAAATGTGATATTTGTGGAAAAGGCGTTCATTTCGGTAATAATGTAAGCCATTCTCATAGAAGAAGCAATGCAATTTGGAACTCTAACGTAAAGAGCGTTAAGTGCAAAGTAAACGGCGGAGCTAAGAGAATGAATGTTTGCACCAGATGTTTAAGATCCGGATGCGTTGAAAGAGCAAACTAAGACTGATAATAATTAAAAGAAGAACAGACGCTGTGTCTGTTCTTTTTTGTTTTCTGAATGATGGCGTTTTCTCATTGGTTACATCTCTTCTTTTCTGCGTGTATATTCACGATTAATCATCTGTACCAGCTCCTCATCGCCGCAAAGGTTGTCCGGATGGAATATCTTTACCAGATCCTTATATCTCTTTCGCAACAGCAACGGATTACTGATACCCGCAAAAAGTCTCTGTACCAAATCCTGGGAAAAACCATGATTATTCTTTTCCTGCAGGGCAAATTTTTTCTGCTCTTCTGCAAGACTTCTTTTCTGCCGCTCCAGGGCTTGTCTGTCAATATCCAACTGTTGAAAACCGTTTTTCAGAATGGTCATTTTCTTTTCAAAAAAAAGATTTTCTTCTTTCAGGCGTTTGCGCTCCAGGATTGTCCTGCGGTTTAAATCTTCCATTTCTCTTCTGAATTGAGAACGTTCATCCTGAAACCTTTCGAGATTTTCCTCCAGTTCTCTGCGCTCCATTCCCAATCTGATATTCTCCTGAAACAGCCAGTGCTTTGCTTCTTTTAGCTTGTCAGCATCTTCGGCGGCAGCCACTTCATCCCAATCAATCATTGATTTATCCTCATTAATCACCGCAGACGCAGTTATATCCCACAAACAGGAGCAGAGCAATTATAATAATGCCAATCAGACGATTGTGAGTTATCAGCATAATCAACATACCTATTGCCAGCAGAAAAGCAATAAGACCAATCAGTTTTTTCATAATAACCTGAATGAATTATCTTGCTCTAATATATGCAGATGAATTATTCGGGATGCTTTTCTCCTTCGGGAAATGCAATATCCACCGCTTCCTCATCAGCCATAACATCCTTATCCTTAGGCTTTGTAAATTTTTCAATAAGGTCCGGAATCATATCCAGTACCTTGGTCACAGCATCCTGGTTCTTTACGTTCACAAGCTTGGTAACTCCATCCTTGATGACGAGAACTGCACTGGGGGTCATTTTACCTCCCAGACCGCCTGCACCGGTTGCAGAATCCTTTTGACCGTTATTTCCAGCGCCTGCGCCTACACCAAAGGATACATCCACAAGAGGCAGAATTATGGTATCTCCTACCTGGGTGGCCTCGCCGATTACGGTCTTGGTGGATAGGACATTATCCATTCCTCTAAGTAATGCCTCAACTACGCCCTGAAAATTTTCTTTGTCAGCCATCTTTCTTCCTCCCTGCTTTCATTTTCCTTAAAAATATTTTCATTTTCTTATCAAAAAGCAATGACAATCCGTTGAACAGTAAGACAATACAGGTGATATGTCCGGAAACCTTAAATCTCCCATTCACAATTGCCTGCTGAAAATCCGGTGTCAGCCTCACATCCTTTCCCAAATAGGGGGAAAGAATGCCATAAAACGCGAATATATACCCCGTGGTGTCAGGAGAACCGGTACCGAAGGTTATATCAGCTTTCAGGTGTCTGGGACGGATACTTTGCAGGATTTTTCCCATTCTCTGTTTGACATGAGCCCATAGACACTTGGTGTTTTCCTCTTGAAGAAGCTCTCTATAATAGGATATATTATCCCACACCTTTTTTATTTTATCATAGATGCCCTGAATTGTGTACTTAATTTTTTCAAAGATATTTCCATGAGCTTCAGGGTTGGAAGCTGTTGATTCTTTCTCAGCTGCAGAATCCGCTTCTTTAGCACTACTGTCGCTTTCTTCCCGCTCTGACTGGTTGTGTTCTTCTATATTTGCGCCTGTATTCTCCTCCGTAATCATTTTAGGGGTGGTATTTGAATTTCCCTCCTCCGGAAGAATTTCGGTAGTGCTATTGTCATCTTTCGAATCAGCTTTCTTTTTCTGCTTTTTCATAGCTGAGGCTTTTTTTTGTTTTTGAGAATTATAAACAGTGAAGAAAAAAATTTTTGCTTTCAGTCCTCCCGGATTTGGAAAGGAATAAAGCACTCGTATCAGTCCCAGAAGCCAGGAAACCCTGACCTTCAACTCTTTGTTTTCCCCCTCTGCCCGTCCTTCCCCACAATAGCAGACAGGGCAGAAAAGTACGAGAAACAAAAGCGTCAATAAGATGCCCAACAGCAGAAGCAGGGTGATTCCGATGACGGATAGTATTTTTAAGATAATTCCTGTCATAACAGATACTCCTTCAAAGCACAGTCACCACGCTCTTTCATGCAGCATTGCACCAGATTCTCAATCATATGGATTGCTTCATCCTTACTGCCTGCCAGACCAATAATGTAAGGCGGATTGTTTTCATAATACTTATGTGCCAGTTCTCTTGCCTGATAAATCTCAAGCTGGTCGGAAAAATTCCTTGAAACAGCAATCACAAATACACCGGAAAACATTGGCTTGCTTTCCAGTTTTTTTATGATTTTATCCAGCTTTTCTGCCTTTATGCTTTCACCCAGACGCAGATTTTTGTGATAAATAGGCTTAACTGACATAAAAATACTCTCCTCGCAAGCCCGCGCTTATCAGCGCTCTTTCGCGTTTCATTGGCGGATAAACTCGCAAGCCCG
>JBJENR010000075.1:0-14562 GCA_051880315.1 Acetatifactor sp. | reverse complement strand
CCCGCGCTTATCAGCGCTCTTTCGCGTTTCATTGGCGGATAAACTCGCAAGCCCGCGCTTATCAGCGCTCTTTCGCCTGCATCGCAGGCGGCTTGCTCGTTAATGGCGCAGGAAAAACAAATGTCTGCTTCGCAGCCGCTTGTTTTTCCTATGCGCTCATTATATCATATATCCTTTGTATTTGAAAACAGAAAACGAATTCATTGTCGTTAATTTATTAAGGAAAAGTATAGATACAGCTAATGTGATAAATAGTTGACATTCTATCAGAATAAATTATACTTTAATTATAAGCGTAGGAGGAGAGACCATGAAATCAGTGGCTAGAATGGCATTGCGTCCGGGAATGGTCCTGGGTGCAGATGTGGAATTCCAGGGGAATGTTCTGTTCCCTGCCGGAACGGTGCTGAATGACAACAGTATAGAGCGTTTGAAGCGTTTTTCCATTATGTGTGTAACCGTAAAGGAAGATATAGACTTTGCCACAACACATTATGAAAAATTACGTTTTTCCGAAAAATTCAAAAATTTTGAGAAGAAACATAATTATAATCTTGAATGCTATAAACAGCTTATGCTTGCTTTTGAAGCATCGGGTCTTGAAATACCTGATGAGACACTATTGTCAATCTATAATGATATGCGGTCTACCTATGAAAGCGGTTCTCTTCTGCTGGATTATCTTTATAATCTGATGCCTAATCCAGACGAACTCACTTATAACCACTGTCTGAACTCTGCTCTTCTGGCGGGAATATTCGCGGAATGGGTCTGCATGCCGGAAGACGAACGTAATAATCTCATCCTCTCCTGCTTCTACTATGACATCGGTAAGATTAAGCTTCCCTATGAGATTCTCTGGAAATCAGGCAAGCTTACCGAAGATGAATTTAACATTGTGAAAAAGCATCCTGTCATCGGTTATTCCATGCTGAATCAATGTAAGCATATAGATCAGCATATCAAAAATGCAGTTATTATGCATCACGAACGTATGGATGGCAGCGGCTATCCCTTCCATATGCAGGGGACCAAAATAGATATTCTGGCAAGATATATTGCAATCATCGATACCTATATCGCCATGGCCTCACCCAGATCCTACCGCAATGCATTTACACCTCTTCAGATATTGAGCAATTATGAGTCAAATATGGATAAATATGATACCTCTCTGCTTCTTCCGCTTATGAAACGGATAGCAGATGCCCAGATAGGAACCAATGTACAGTTGAGTGACGAATCGGTTTGGGAGGTATTTATTATCAATCCTGCTAAGCTGTCACGTCCTATTTTGAAAAATGATGATGCACAGATTCTTGACCTGGCACAGAATCCTCAGCTTGAAATTCTAAAAATACTGTAAAAAGAAAGGAGCCGGAAATACTTTAAAAGTAATTCCGGCTTCCCCATAAATTCTTCTTCTTTAATTCCAAATACTCATTATATCCCTTTTCCAAAATCTGCTTTTCGTTGGCAAATTTTAATAAGTGATATGCTTCATGGTACTTGTAGAATCCGGAATCTACGAAGAACTCTTCTTTTTGTGGCTTGCTGTAATAACTGTCTGCCATCATGAGATACCAGTGAACTTCTTTTTCAACGGTATCCTCCGGTACACTGAATGAATACTCACTTTTACCGATATATTTAATGATGGCAGCTTTCGCTCCCGATTCCTCCAGCACTTCGCGCAGGGCGGTATCCTTGAATTCTTCACCCTCTTCCACGGTGCCCTTAGGCAAAACCCATCCATCATACTTATTACGATAATTCTTGTATAACAGAAGGATTTTTCCACGAAATATTACCACACCACCACAGCTTGTTGCTTCAATCATTGCAATTCCTCCTGACTGGTGTGTATTACACTACTAATGACAGTATAGTCTAAGAAGGATGGTTATGCAACTATTTTTCCGCAAAGTACCGGTCAAAAATTCTTCTTGCAATGGGAACCGCGTAGTCACCGCCGCTGCCCGCGCCCTCTACAATGATTGTTACGCACACTTCCGGATTATCTGCAGGTGCAAATCCGGTGAACCAGGCATGGCTTTCCCCCTTGACATTGCCGTATTCCGCAGAACCTGTTTTACCTGCTGCGGTATAGGACCGACCTTTCAGCTTGGATGCAGTTCCCTTTTCCACAACTGCAGTCATGAGTTCCTTTAATTTATCAGCTTCATCTACAGTCATCAGTCTGCCGTACTGTTGTGGTTTAAAGCTCTTTACAATCCGTCCGTCATCACTTACGACACTGTCTATCAGATAAGGCTCCATCAGTACTCCGTTATTTGCAATAGCACAGGTTATCATATTCAGATGCATGGGTGTAATCAGGGTTTTGCCCTGACCGATGGAGGTCTGCATCATATCATAATCAGACATATCCTTGTTGATTGCAATACTGCTTTTACTGTATTGGAGTGTAAGGGGTAATTCCTTTCCGAAAAGCAATCCCTCAAGGGTATTGGCAAAAGCTTCCCTGTCTAAATTCATTCCGATATTGGCAAAGCTGGAATTACAGGACTTTGCAAAGGAATCCGTAAAATTCACAAGATTGTGTACGGAACCGTGATAACAGTTAATCCGGTTCTCTCCCTTTTTGTAATACCCGGTGCACTGAAACGCATAACCGTCAATATTATCCGAAAACTCACGAATGTATTCCAGCGAAGTCATTATTTTGAAGGTAGAGCCCGGAGGATACAATCCCTGTGTTGCTCTGTTCAGCAGACTGGTATCCTCTTTATCCTCCAATAAATCTGACCATATTTCCATAATCTCATTAGGATCAAAGTCCGGATGAGAAACAAGTGCCAGAATTTTTCCTGTGGAAACCTCAGTTACAATAATTGCCCCCTTGTAAATATTCAGCTCACTGTCGGCTATTTCCTGGATTTGTACGTCCAGTGTGGTATATACATTATCTCCCGGATTCTTAACTCCCGCCATATCATTTGCAACTTTGTTATTAACGGAAATATTGGTGTTGATCAGATAATAATTTGCGATGGCCTCCACACCCATTCTACCGTTGGTTGAATATCCTACCACATGGGAAAACAGATTTTCAAAGGGATATACCCGGTTTTCGTTGCCGGCGGAATCAATCACGGTATGGGCAAGAATTTCACCATCCCTGGAATAGATTGTACCGCGGTAATTTTGAGACAAGAGTATCTCCTGCCGCGAATTATAGCTGTTGTTTACCAGATCCTGCTCGTTCATTGTAACAAAACGAACTAAATATCCCATCATAAACACAAAAAGGATCGTAAACATACCCACACTGACATAAAACGGATGAACTCTTTGACCGGCTGCTCTTTTGCTTTTACTCATTTTATTCCCGGTTTCTTTGTCCGTTGCCTGTATTGCGTTTTTTGCATTTGCAGCAACTCCCAGCTCTGTTGTGTCCTGACAATTGATATAAATGCCTTGTATGATAAAGAATAGTATCATGGTGGTCATACAGGAACTGCCGCCATAACTGATAAAAGGCAAGGTAACACCGGTAAGCGGTATGAGATTCATACCGCCTCCCACTGTTAGGAATATCTGAAAAAGATACATAATACCAAGCCCGAAAGCAACCAATCTGTAGAAATTGTTTTTTACCTGCAGGGCAATTTTGCCGATAAGCAAAAAACACACTAATGTGAGGATTACCAGGCAGACGCCGAATACAATGCCAAGCTCTTCACAGATACAGGAAAAAATAAAGTCCTGGTCAACATAAGGTATGGATTTGGGATTGCCCTTAAGAATCCCCATTCCGAACCAGCTCCCGCTTCCCATGGCAAAAAGCGACTGTGTAATAGCCCAGCCCTCCTTGTCGATATAGGCCCAGGGGTCTCTCCAGGCAAGGACCCTGATATGAACGTGTCTGAACAAAAGGTTTGCCGCATAGGCCGCGGCTCCTCCTCCCAAAATACCTGCAAGGAGATAGAAATAATTTGCGGTAGCCGCAAAAACAATAAAGATATAGCCCACGAAAAATATCAGGGCACTTCCCAGGTCCTTGGAAAGGACAAGTACAGCCACATAAGACCCTGCAACAATAGCGGTCAATAATACCCGGTCAAAGGTATGCTTCTCACACAAAGCTCCCGCAAGGAAAAAAACAAAAACAATCTTCACAAACTCAGAAGGTTGAAAGGTAATCCCACCGAAAAGCGTATAGCTGATTTTGGAGCCATGGGTTACTTCTCCGAGAATCAATACAATACCAAGCGCTGCTATACCCAATAATCCATATACCCAGGTAAGCTTTGGAATAAACTTACATTTCGCCAGAACATAGGGAATCAGCAGGGCAAAAACAAGGGATATCAGCATAATGATATATTGCTTCACCGATTTTTCAAATGAAAGTCTTGCGATGATAAACAGGCCTGTGCCGATAAACATACACATGATATTTAAGAGCGGCAGGTTGATTTTTTCGTATATCAGCGGAATAAATATCAGTGCCACCAGCAGAAAGACCTGTATAAATGCATAAAGCAGAAAATATCTTTCCTCCCCACTGGCGAGAGCAAGACTTAAGAAGCATATTAACTGAGTTATGAACAGAAAAACACTCTGTATGATATAGGACGCAATCCGGCCCTTTTCTTTGATAAATAAGGTTGTGATACTGGCAAGTGTGTATAGCATCATACATATCATAATGCCGTATTTTGATAATTCCATGAAATATTGTCGCATACAGATTACCTCTTATTCTACCCCTCTTTTTTCATGTCCTGTGGTGTATTCTGATGGTTTAAAATTCCCCCCTGCTATAAAGGCATTCAGAATCTGATTCACTTCTAAACAAGTTTCCGTTGTGAAATCCAGACGTAACGATACCATTCCTTTCCACTTTGATATCTCCGAATGTAAAAAAAGAGGTACAGAATTATATATAATATTTGTACAATGCCTGCAGTCGCGGACTACCGGAAACCCTTTGCCATATCTGTCTTCCAGGATAATACTGCGATTTTCTTTCTTGTCACAATGCGCAACAGTTCGAAGAACGCAGTTTGCAGAAATCATCATGGGAATTCGACCATAACAGACCTTTGCAAAGGATACATCTGATTTCAAAAGCTGTCTCTGTTCGAAGGCTCTCAGCTCGTAAGGCAGACATAGCATTTCCGACCATTGGCATATCTCCTTCAGCGCCTCAGAATTCCACACATAAAGATTTGCATCCGTGTGAATAAGGCAGGCGGCCTTTCTTTCCCTAAGATATCCCAGTTCATCTGCTGAACGTACCAAAAAGCCATGAAATGTATTTCCTTTTTCCACAAGAGAAATCAATTCATCAAGATATCTTTTATCCCTCTGTCTGAAAATATAAGGAAGAGACAACATGAAGAAACTTCCCTTTAAATTCCTCTCAGCTTCTCTTATGATTTCAGGCATTTCCAGCGCAAGATCACCGGGAAGATAGACATATCGTGGCTTTGTCTCTGAGGGATATTTCTGATACCAGCGGGCAAGACCTTGAAGCTGTTCAGAGGTTGAGACAGATATCATCCAATCTCCGGGATTCTCCCTGTGTTTTTCGGAAAAAGAGACATTCACCGAAGTCTCTTCTTTCTTGGAAAGTTCTTCCAAAATCCGGATATTAAAATCTGTGTCCTCTAAAGAAAGGTCTCCTGTATTTTTGTTTTCAAAATTTTCATTTTCCGAATTAGCATTTTCTATAATTGCATTTTCCAAAGCACTAACTGCCTGTCGACGCAGTTCATTTATCTCCTTGAGAGGATAAAATATATTATCGCTCATCTCGATGATAACTTTACCTGCCGTAAACGGTCCGTCCCCCAGTTTCGTGATTTGATTTCGGATATTATCCTCTGTTATGGGCTGTTTTAGTGCTGTCTGGGCATTGTTACCGGAAACAGTCACAGAGACATGATTACAGGTCAGCTTCAAGGTTACAGGCTTTCCCTGATGAAAACAAGCCTGCATATCAACCACGTGTTTCAGCTTCCGGTTCAGATAGTTTTGTCTGATATTCTCCAACAAATCGTTGTCACTGCCACTGTAGCCCGGGTTAGATAGGGTTATCATTTCTTTTCCGTTTTGTCTGAAATAATAACCATCCTGGGTTTCGCTTCTGATATAAAGTGTGCTCAGCTTTTGCAAATCCTTGGGGTCCACACAATACTTTTTCTCTGCTTCTTTGGCACCATGCTTTTCCAACAAAGCATAATAAAGGTCAATATATTTTCTGTAGATAGAAGTGACACCGGCTGTATATTCCGGCTTTTTCATGCGTCCTTCAATTTTAAAGGAACTGATTCCGGCGTTTATCAAGGCAGGGATATGTTCAATGGTACACATATCCTTCATACTTAGGTAATACTTTTCCTTCTCAGGTATGTTGATTTTTTCTCCAATGCCCTTATTAACAGCATTGGCAGCTTCTTTAACAGTAAAGGGAAGTCTGCAAGGCTGGGCGCACCGCCCTCTGTTACCGCTTCTTCCTCCAAGAATGCTGCTGAAAAGGCATTGCCCGGAATAACAATAGCACATTGCTCCGTGGATAAAGGTTTCCAGCTCTATATCAACATGATTTTTTATCTCTTTTATTTCATTCAGGCTCAATTCTCTTGCCGGGACTATACGGCTTACGCCCATACTTTTCATCAATGCTGCACCATATTCTGTACATAAGCTGATTTGTGTGCTGCCATGAAGCTCCAGCCCCGGAAAATTATCTCTGATAAATCGAAGTACACCGGCATCCTGTACTATGACTGCGTCGAGATTGGCTTCATATAGTGGCTTAAGAAATCCATATAACGAAGAAATATCCTCTTCTTTGAATAAGGTATTTACAGTAAGATATATTTTTCTGCCAAACAGATGACCATAGCGAATACATTCTATCAGTTTTTCTTCTGTAAAATTTTCCGCATACGCCCTGGCGCCAAATCTTTCACCGGCAAGATAGACTGCATCGGCCCCGGCACTAATCGCTCCATAAAATGCATTCACGTCACCGGCAGGTGCCAGAAGCTCGATTCTTGGTTGTTTTCTCATATCATTCACCAAATAGGAATTTATAGCTTAAAAAGAATAGCTGTCCGAAATCGGACAGCTGTATTAATTACTTTTCTTTAACTCTGTTTCTAACTGTACAATCTTCTTTTCCTTTTCCGCCATTTCGCTTTTTAATACCTTGAGCTGCTTTGCCGTATTTTCAAGCTTAATCTGAGCCGAAATGATTTCATGCTTTAAATCATACAACTCTTTTTCTTTGCTCTGAAGTTCTTCCTCCAGGACAGCAACCTGTTTTTTGGCTTTAAAATAATCATCCGCAACATTTAACTGAATCAGAACAGCCTGTCTGTCAACGGGCTGCTTTTTAAAGCTTTCAACCTTGCTGTATTCATTTATCTTATTATTTATATAAGAAGCAACCTTTTGAAGGTATTCTTCACTCTCATATCCGCTTAAGGTAAGTACCTTCCCGCCTATAATCACTTCGGTATCTGTCTTGGCTGACATGGCGTGCCTCCTTTTGTAAACAGTTATTCCTTATTGATTATATCTCATTATCGGCTGAGAGGCAAGGAGAAATATTCATCAGGGACAATCCCGAATAAACCATCCGTAACAATCCCGGTATAGGCTGTATACATGCCACTTACAAGCCGCGGGGTAATCACCCCTATACAAGACCTAAATGACGATATGCCAGGTCTGTGACAACCCTTCCTCTTGGTGTACGATTGATAAAACCATTTTTTATCAGATATGGCTCATATACATCCTCAATGGTACCCGCATCTTCTCCTATGGCAGCGGCAAGGGTGTCAAGACCTACAGGACCGCCATCAAATTTGTTCATCATGGTAAGAAGGATATTCCTGTCAATGTGATCAAGTCCAAGCTTATCCACATCCATCAGATCCAGTGCGGTACGAGCCACCTCTTCTGTTATAATACCATCATATTTTACCTGGGCAAAATCCCGCACCCGCTTCAAAATTCTATTGGCAAGGCGCGGAGTTCCGCGACTTCTTCTTGCCATCTCCAGCGCGCCACCAGGTTCAATATCCACCTTTAAAATCTTTGCGGAGTGCAGAATAATCAGCTGTAACTCCTCCACTGTGTAAAATTCAAGGTGATGAATCATGCCAAACCGATCTCTCAAAGGAGCTGTGAGAAGTCCTGCTCGTGTGGTGGCACCTACAAGGGTGAATTTAGGTAATTCAAGCCGGACGGAGCGGGCGGTGGAACCCTTTCCAATCATGATATCAATACAGTAATCTTCCATGGCAGGATAAAGTACTTCTTCCACCTGACGGTTCAAACGGTGAATTTCGTCAACAAACAGCAAATCACCTTCCTCAAGATTATTTAAAATAGCCGCCATCTCTCCGGGTTTCTCAATTGCAGGCCCACTGGTAACCTTCAGATGTACTCCCATTTCATTGGCAATAATACCTGCCAAAGTGGTTTTCCCAAGTCCGGGAGGACCGTAAAACAGAACATGATCCAGCGCATCTCCCCTCTGCTTTGCAGCCTCTATATATACCTTAAGATTCTCCTTCACCTTTGATTGACCGATATAGTCATTCAAGGTCTGAGGTCTTAAGGAGCCTTCGATTTTTATGTCTTCTTCTGTTATGTTTGTCTCAATCATCCGTTTTCCTGGCATAATCGATTCCTTTTTTTCTCAATTTCATTAAAACATTTTTTTCAGGGCAGCCTTTAATATTGCACTGGAATCCATATTCTCTATTCCCTCTATGGCATTGACGGCTTTTGTGCTTTCCGCCTGACCGTAGCCAAGCGAAACCAAAGCCTCCACTGCTTCCTTTTTTTGTGTGGTATCTACACTTAAAGAACCACCTGAAGAGGCCGCTATCTCTTTGGAAATCAGCACATCATCAATAGTTATCTTATCCTTCAAATCCAGTATAACTCTCTGTGCAGTCTTTGCACCAATACCGGGGGCTTTGGCAATGGCCTTTGCGTCACCGGACATGATGGCAAAACGCAAATCATCCGCATCCATGACAGACAGAATCGCCAGACCGCCCTTGGGGCCAATCCCATTTACGGTAATCAGCTTCTTAAACACCTCCAAATCGCTCCTTGTGAGAAAGCCATATAGAAGAAAAGCATCCTCCCTGACACAGGTATAGGTATACAGCTTTACCGGTTCTCCAATTCCGGGCAGTCTGGATGCCGTGTCTGGGGATATCCTGATATTATATCCGATACCTCCCACATCCAGTATAGCATTCTCTTCCGAGATGTCTTCTATAATTCCGTTTACATATGCTATCATGTCAGTATCTCCGTTTTAACCATAAAATCGCATACTTAATGGCTGCCTATATACCATCTTAATCGCCGATTGCATGTTCTATTTGAGTATATTCTAGCACGGCCGAACATATGTTTCAAGATACTTTTTTCATAAGTTTCCGATAAATAACGACAAAGCAGCATAAATGTACCAAAAAGGTCAAGGCCCAGCTGATGGGATACGAAATATACAGGCATTCCAAGGTTTTAAAATGCCTGAATACTGTACCTATCCATACAATACGAAACAGGCATGCTCCTGTCAGCGACACCAGCATAGGTAAGATGGCGTAACCCATACCTCTCATGACCCCCACCATGACATCCATCATTCCGCACAAACAGTAAGGAACACAGATATACGCCATTCTCAGTAAACCATAACGAATTACTTCTTCATCCTTCGAGTACAGTCGGAGCAACTTGCTGCCAAAAAGGTAGGCTCCGTTCCCCAGTAACAAGCCCACAAAAATTACGAGCATTTCACAGATGAAAGCAGTCTGTGCGACTCTTTTGTATTTTTTTGCACCAAAGTTCTGTCCGCAAAAGCTGATGGATGCCTGATACAGAGAATTCATTGCGGTATAGACAAAGCCTTCAATATTACTTCCCGCTGTGTTTCCCGCCATGGCAACTGAGCCAAAGCTGTTGACGGAGGATTGTATCAGAACGTTGGATATGGAAAACAATGCGCCTTGAAGTCCGGCCGGGAGACCAATCTGCACCATCTTAATGAATTTGTCCTTTGCTATGTGCAGATTTTTCAGTTCAAGTCTGTAAACCCCTTCTGTCCTTATCAGACAACGAATGACAAGAAATGCCGAAATTGCCTGGGAGATGACAGTAGCAAGTGCCACTCCTGCCACACCCAATTGAAATTCAACCACAAACAAAAGATTCAGCAGTACATTAATGATTCCTGCAGCCAAAAGGTAATAAAGAGGTCTTTTGGTATCTCCCACTGCCCGCAATATGGCAGCACCGAAATTATAAGCCATCATAAAGGGCATTCCCGCAAAATAAATCCTCATATACAGCACCGACAACTCAATCACATCCTCCGGAGTGCCCATGAGTATTAAAGCGGGACCGGAAGCCACAAATCCAATAACCACCAGAATCAGACCGCTGAGCACAGATGTGGCAACGGCTGTCTGTACCATCTCTTTCAGTTCCGAATGTCTTCCCCCGCCATAAAATCTTGCAACCAGCACGTTTGCGCCTACAGACAGGCCAAAGAAAATATTGATCAGCAGATTTGTCAGTGAGCTGGTGGAGCCCACTGCAGCCAATGCCTCATTCCCGGCAAAACGTCCTACCACTACAATATCAGCCGCATTAAAGGTCAGTTGCAGAATTCCCGACAGCATAAGCGGAAAATAGAACACCAGTATTTTACCGGTCAGCGGTCCGTTACACATATCAATCTCATATTTTCTTTGTCGGTTGTAATTCTTCATTCTCATAATCTTTCCCAGCACTTTTCATTATTGTATAACCGGATAAAAAAGTGAAACCTGCGGCCATGCCACAGGTTCCGTTTAAGCTTCACTTGCTGTTGATATAATTTATCAATCCCTCCGAGGCAATTATTTTTTGCATAAATTCCGGGAATGCCTGCCCCTTAAATGAAGTGCCCTTTGTCAGATTCGTAATAATACCTGTATCAAAATTTACCTCAACCTCATCGCCATTCTCAATTCCTTTGCTTGCCTCGGGACATTCTATGATGGGAAGACCGATATTAATCGCATTTCTGTAAAAAATACGTGCAAAGGTTTCCGCAATGACACAGCTGATTCCTGCCGCCTTGATGGCAATGGGAGCATGTTCTCTTGAGGAACCGCATCCGAAATTCTTTTCAGCCACAATAATGTCACCCTTCGTTACCTTCTTTACAAAATCTTTGTCAATATCCTCCATGCAATGTGCAGCCAGCTCAGCAGGGTCGGATGAATTCAGATATCGTGCGGGAATAATCACATCCGTATCCACATTATTTCCATATTTTATAACAGTTCCTTTAGCATTTTTCATACTTACTTAACCTCTCTTTTATGATGAAAAGTCTACAATTCATTTTGTCTACTCAAAGCTTACAGCTCATCGGGCCCGGAAATGATTCCGGTAATTGCACTTGCTGCTGCTACAGCGGGACTTGCCAGATAGATTTCAGAGGTAATGTGTCCCATACGTCCTACAAAATTACGGTTTGTGGTAGATACACAGCGCTCTCCCTCCGCCAGAATTCCCATATAGCCGCCCAGACAGGGTCCGCAGGTAGGGGTACTTACCACTGCTCCTGCCTGAATAAAGGTCTTTAAGAGCCCCTCTTCCATGGCCTGCATGTAAATAGCCTGTGTCGCAGGTATTACAATACAGCGGATTCCCTTTGCCACATGTCTGTCCTTTAATATTTCCGCAGCAACTCTCAAATCGTCCAGTCTTCCGTTGGTACAGGAGCCGATGACAACCTGATCAACTTTTATGTCCTCCATGTTCTTAATCTCATCTATGGTATGAGTGTTCTCCGGCAAGTGAGGGAAGGACACGGTAGGGCGCAGTGTACTTAAATCAATGGTATACTCTTCATCATACACCGCATCTGCATCCGCTTCGTAAATGCGGTACTTTTTCATCGAATGCTCTTTCATGTATGCCTCAGCAGCTTCATCCACAGGGAAAATACCATTCTTTCCGCCGGCTTCAATGGCCATATTTGCAATCGTAAAACGATCATCCATAGAGAGATAACGGATTCCGTCACCCACGAATTCCATAGACTTATACAGTGCACCATCTACACCAATCATTCCGATAATATGTAAAATGATATCTTTCCCGCTGACCCATTTGGAAGGCTTTCCGGTCAGATGAAACTTGATGGCGGCAGGCACCTTAAACCAGGCCTTTCCCGTTGCCATTCCGGCAGCCATATCCGTACTTCCTACCCCTGTTGAGAAAGCACCCAGTGCTCCGTAGGTACAGGTGTGGGAATCGGCACCAATCACCACATCACCGGCCACAACCAGACCTTTTTCAGGAAGAAGTGCGTGCTCAATACCCATCTCTCCTACTTCGAAGTAATTCGTAATCTCATTTCTCTTTGCAAATTCTCTTACACATTTACAATGCTCTGCGGATTTGATATCCTTGTTGGGCACAAAGTGATCCGGAACCAGAGCTATTTTGTCCTTATCAAATACACCCTTGGCATTGAATTTATCCATTTCCTTGATTGCAACAGGACTGGTGATATCATTTCCCAGTACCAGGTCAAGGTTAGCTTCAATCAGCTGACCGGCTTCTACCTTTTCCAATCCCGCCGCTGCGGCGAGAATTTTCTGCGTCATTGTCATTCCCATTTTTTCTTACCATTCCTTTCAAATATGTAACCCGCAAAACACTCCTGTATGATAATCTTGCTAATAAGAGTATTCTACGGGTTCCATAATACCACAGTTGAGAATATTGTTCAAATACTTGTTGTTGATTTATTATAGCTTGTTTTTGTCATTTGCAGTTTCAGCAGGGAAAACAATTGTTGCTTTGAATAAATCCCCGTCTACCTCAATATTCATATTTCCACCCTGCAGCTCGGTAAAGCTTTTGGCAATCGCCAGCCCAAGTCCTGAGCCTTCCGTATTTCTTGATTTATCTCCGCGAATAAACCGCTCAGTCAAATCCGAGGAGTTCATGGTAATCTCCCGGGAGGATATGTTTTTAAGTGTTATTACAATGGAAGCATCACTGCTAAAGCCATTCACATAAACTCTGGTACCCTTTAGGGAATATTTTGCAATGTTGATAAACAGATTTTCAAAAATTCTATAGGTTTTCTGACTGTCCAGCATCAGAATCATTTTTTCATCGGGAAGATTCATTCTTAAGTCCAGCTGTGATGCCTCTAATTTATCCGATACTTCAAAGGAAACCTGCTTTATCAGACTCATAATATCTACCTCGGTCATATTTAAGCTTATGTTTTTGGTATTTGCCTTGCTGACCTCAAACAAGTCTTCAATCAGGACCTTAAGACGCAGGGACTTCCGTTCCAGTACATCCAGATACTCCTTTCTTTGCTCCTCTGTGATGTCCTCTTTTAGCAGATTGACATAAGTTATGATAGCGGTAACCGGCGT
Organism: Acetatifactor sp.; assembly: GCA_051880315.1. Classification (GTDB taxonomy): domain Bacteria; phylum Bacillota; class Clostridia; order Lachnospirales; family Lachnospiraceae; genus Acetatifactor. The sequence continues at coordinate 1,093 of JBJENR010000075.1, read as the reverse complement.
CTTTAAATCGTGAGACACATTTGTAATCAACTCTGTCTTCATCTTCTGGCTCTTTACTTCCTCCTCCACCGCTTTTTGAAAGCCCTCCTGAATCCGAAAAATCTGAGGTTTGAAGGGTTCAAACACCCCTAAGTCCTCATTCAGCGAGATATTCTGGTTTCCCTCTGCCATCTGGTTTGTGACCTCTAATAATATTCCGTATTTTTTTTTGAAGATTGCTGATATATTTTTTCAGAATAAAATATAGCAGAAAGGAATATACCACGGTCACGGCAAAGCCGCCAATCCAGAGACTGCTGATGATAAATAGAATAACCGCATTCCCCAGAACGACATCCAGAATCCTTCGATGTGCATTCTTGGTCAGGTCAAAATGCTCCAAAGCGTCGTATGCTTCAAGCACCTTGTTTTTCAAAAAAAACAAAACCACGGTAAAATAAGCATCTCTCTCTGATATAAGCTTTGATTCCTTTCTCATAAATGGCTCTTCCACAGATCTCGATGTACCAACAGACGAATGAAATAAGCGTCATGATAAAAACAATGTGTCTATCCGTCAAAGAAACCATGTAAAAGAGACACAATGCAATTGTAAATACGATTTCAAAAGGAGGTCCGTCACCAACCATTAGCATCCGGAAAGGCTTTCTGAAACCTTGCTTGAACTTTGCCAGACTTTGTAATAGAAACTCCAAATTCTTTTCCTGCGCCATTCTGGAAACGGTCAAAAACAGAGGACAATCAGTTGCATCATATTGTTTTCTTACCTTTTCTTTTCCTGCATCTGAGACATGAAAATTTATTTTTTCGATTCCGGTAGGTAAGATTTCTACTCTGTCTGCAGGTACTTTTAAACTATCCGTAAGTTATTCCCTTATTCCAGCCGTTGGGGCAAAAACAAAGCTGCAATGCTTTAAGAAGGTATGTAAATACAGCGGCATCAGTTTTTCCACCCTGTTCCGTCCGCCTGTATAGCATTCTACATATTTCTCATATCTGGTATGATAAGTGAAACAAGTGGGACTTTATATTTTTGTGAGAGATAAACAGCTGTCCTTCCCACAAGCATTGGGTGATGCACATGAAGAATATC
>JBJENR010000074.1:0-13838 GCA_051880315.1 Acetatifactor sp. | reverse complement strand
TACTAATGTCTATTGGTTTTATTATGATGGATCAGGTGCCGATAGGAAGAATTGTGTTGGGTATTGTATGGCTGTTCCATATTCTCTATTTTACTTTTGGCGTAAAGAACTACAAAAAGAAATGCATTTTGGGGAAAGGAGATTTTGAAAGGAGCTGAATAAAATGGCAGATGTAATCGTTATAGGTAAATTAAAAATCATCGTTTTATGTAACCGAAGTGGAAGATAGTGCATATGGTCATCATAAGTATCCTTTAGAACGTTTTGAGAAGGCGATTGCTTACAAAAAACAAGGAAAAAATCGGAATAGCAGGAGCATCTACAAACGTTAACTTATTTTTTGGGGAAAGCTTGCAGCACAGAGCGCTTTCTTAATTGCTTCAAAGCTCTCTTCGCTCAAATCATGTTCAACTTTGCAGGCATCAGCCAAAGCGGTTTCTTTGCTTACACCGATACGAATAAGTAAATCTGCAAGTATGGTATGTCGTTCCAAGACATTTTCTGCACGTTGTTTTCCACTTTCGGTTAGCGTAATGTATCCGTTGTCTGCCATAGTTATGTATTCCTTTTCGCGAAGATTTTTCATGGCGACACTGACGCTTGGCTTTGTAAAATTCATTTCGTTTGCGATATCTATAGAGCGGACCTGTCCGATGCTTTTTTGCAACATAAGAATTGTCTCCAAATAATCTTCCAGGGACTCGTCGGCACGATGCTTAATATAACTCATAATTTCTTCTCCATTCTTTTTTCACATCATATCATTTTTTGCTCGAAAAAACAATTAGAAAAAGCTAACTTAATATTAAGGTAGTCTATTAAGGATAAAATCTGTGTTATTGAGAAAATATATCAATAGTGTTTTTTGATGATAAAATGTGTTGACAAGAGGAGTTAGTTATATTAAACTCTATGGTTAGAAAAAGCTAACTGTTATCTTAAGCGGTTGTATAGATATTTTGTATAGTGTTTATGGAAGGGTACGGCAGAAGATATGAATTTAGCGGATGCAAAAATTGGAGAGGAATATATCGTGAAAGATATTACAGCGGAGGATGAAGAATTTAAGTCTTTTCTGTTCTCGCTGGGATGCTATAGCGGAGAACCGATTACTGTGATTTCTCACATTAAGGGCGGATGTGTTGTTTCCATCAAGGATGCCAGATATAACATAGATACTGATTTAGCCAAGGCTATTTCAATATAAAAAAGAGTGATTGTATCACTTTTTTTAATAAACCGAGGTTAGATATAACTAACATGACTCGCGTAAAACAAAGCATATCAAAGGAGGATTCGTCATGAGAATCGCATTAACAGGTAATCCCAACAGTGGAAAAACCACCATGTATAATGCTCTGACAGGAAGAAATGAAAAGGTAGGAAACTGGGCCGGTGTTACCGTAGAAAAGAAGGAGAGTCTTATAAAGAAGACCTATTATGACGGACAGGAAGAGCTGATTGCGGTAGACTTGCCGGGAGCTTATTCTATGTCACCATTTACGTCAGAAGAAAGCATCACCAGTGCCTATGTCAAGAATGAGAATCCTGATGTGATTATTAATATTGTGGATGCCACGAATCTGAGCCGAAGTCTGTTCTTTACCACGCAGCTTTTGGAGCTTGGCATTCCGGTAGTTGTGGCACTGAATAAAAGTGATATAAACGAAAAGAAAGATACTGAGATTAATGTGGAACTTCTGTCTGAAAAACTTGGATGTCCGGTTATAAAGACGGTATCAACATCATCGGGTCATGCAGGATTAAAAGATGTCGTGACAAAAGCTGCGAGCTTAAATGGAAGTGTTCAAAAAGCTCCTTATGATGAGGGTGAAATTGACTTACATAATAAGCATGAAGTTGAAATCGCAGACAGAAAGCGTTTTGATTTTGTAAAGTCGATTGTAGCATCTGTTGAAAAGCGCAAGGTGCTTACAAAAGAGAAAAATGGACAGGATAAAATTGATGCAGTTCTTACAACACCGTGGCTTGGAATTCCGATTTTTGCAGTGGTGATGTTTGGCGTGTTTTACATTTCCCAGTCAACGGTGGGCACCTGGATTGCAGACTGGCTGGTAGGCTGGATAGAAACCTTCCGGGAATGGGTGGCAGGTCTGGTAGAGAATGCAAATCCGTTCTTACAGTCACTCCTTGTGGATGGCATTATCGGCGGTGTAGGTGCCGTTGTAGGCTTTCTCCCGCTTGTTATGGTCATGTATTTTTTAATTGCCCTTCTGGAGGATTGCGGATACATGGCAAGAGCTACCGTAGTATTGGATCCGATTTTTAAAAGGGTAGGTCTTTCCGGAAAATCCGTTATTCCTATGGTCATCGGTACGGGATGCGCCATTCCGGGTATCATGGCGTGCCGCACAATCCGCAATGAGAGGGAGAGAAGAGCCACGGCCATGCTGACACCCTTTATGCCTTGCGGTGCAAAGCTTCCGGTGATTGCATTGTTTGTGGGCGCTTTTTTTGCGGATACACCATGGGTGGGAACACTGATGTACTTTGTCGGAATAATTCTGATTCTTCTTGGCGCATTATTGATAAAGGCGATTACAGGATATAAATTCAGAAAATCCTTCTTTATCATTGAATTGCCTGAATATAAACTTCCAAGCCTTAAAAGAGCTGTAATTTCCATGCTTGGACGAGGCAAGGCATATATTATCAAGGCAGGAACCATCATCCTAGTATGTAATACCATCGTGCAGATTATGCAGTCCTTCAACTGGCAGATGCAGGTGGTAGAGGAAGGAATGGAGAGTACTTCTATTCTTGCTGCCATTGCTTCTCCGATTGCTTATCTTTTAGTGCCGATTGTAGGGGTTGCTGCATGGCAGCTTGCGGCAGCTGCGGTAACCGGTTTTATTGCAAAAGAAAATGTAGTTGGAACCTTGGCAGTCTGCTATGGATTAAGTGCCTTTATTGACACGGAAGAACTGGCATTAGTTGGAGATGGAAATGTGGTTGCATCTGCAATGGCACTTACAAAAGTTGCGGCGCTTAGCTTTCTGATGTTTAATCTGTTTACACCTCCTTGCTTTGCGGCGCTTGGTGCAATGAACTCGGAAATGCAGAGCAAAAAGTGGCTGTGGGGTGGTATTGCACTTCAGCTTGGAACAGGATATACAGTGGCTTTTCTGGTATTCCAGATTGGTACACTCATTACAACCGGAAATCCGGGAGCAGGATTTGTTCCGGGATTGATTGCTGTGTTAGTTATGGCTGCAATCGTGGTATTCCTGATTCGTAGAACAAATAAACAGTTTAAGGCTGAGTACGAATTAAAGATGGCAGTGTAATGATAAATGAACCGGCATTGGAGCTTTGTTGCCCAGGGGTGACACTTCATGCCGGAATTCAGAAAGGAGTGGCGATGGAAAATTTGATAGTCGTAGGAATTTTACTGGTTTTAGTAGGTGCAGCAACCCTTTACATATGGAAAGAAAGGAAGAAAGGCACACGATGTATCGGATGTCCGGCTGCCGGTCGTTGCTCCGGTAGGGGATGCGGAAATGCGAAAGAGAGCTGAACATGGAAAACAAACTGATGAGACCTGAAAACAAACCGGCAGCAAATTATCACAGGACAAGAATGCAGAAGGAAATCGTATTGCAACGTTTAAAAGAAAATGGATGCAGAATCACGAAGCAAAGGAAAATATTACTGGACATTATATTACAGGAGGAGTGTGCAAGCTGTAAGGAAATATATTATAAAGCTACAGCAACGGATTCTTCTATTGGCGCTGCAACCGTATACCGTATGATCAATCTCCTGGAAGAGATTGGAGCAATCAGCCGAAAGAATATGTATCGTATTTCCTGTGGCATGAATTGCGACAAGGAAAATGCCTGTGTCATTGAATTAGATGATCAGACCATTTGCAGGTTATCATCCGGTGAGTGGTACAGGGTTATATCGGAAGGGCTTCGGTGTTGCGGTTATGTCAATGCACAGAATATTGAAAGTGTTGTTGTAGAGTCCTGTGAAATAGAGTGTAAATGATAAACTTATTCGCCTGTTTGATATGTTTTGTGGTATAATGCTATAAAAATGGAATGTATAGGGTTATTATTTGGTGGAGACAGAAAATATGACATTGCAACAATTAACATACCTGGTAACGGTAGCGGAAACCGGAAATATTACAGAAGCTGCAGAGCAATTGTTTATATCACAGCCCAGCCTCAGTGCTGCAATTCACAATCTTGAGAAGGAAATGGGAGTTACAGCCTTTGTAAGGTCCAGCAAGGGTGTGGTTGTTACAAGAGAAGGTGAAGAACTGCTATCGTATGCCAGGATGCTTTTGGAACAGGCTGATATTATGAAAGAGCACTTTGGTACAGGGGATAAAAGAACACCAAAGTTTGCGGTTTCCTGTCAGCACTATTCTTTTGCAGTAAATGCGTTTGTTGATGTGGTAAATCAGTATGATGCAGATAAGTATAGTTTCATACTTCGAGAAACACAGACAGGTGAAATTATTGATGATGTGGCTCAGGGAAAGAGTGAGCTGGGTATTTTGTATTTGTCAGAGCATAATGAAGAAGTCCTTAAAAAACTTATCAAGAAAAATGAACTATTATTTGAAGAGCTTTTTGTGGCTAAGCCACATGTTTTTATATGTAAGGATCATCCCCTTGCGGGGAAAAGCAGTATATCAATTGATGATTTAAGACCTTATCCATATCTCGTGTTTGAACAGGGGGAAAGAAATTCGTTTTATTTTTCGGAAGAGTTTCTTAGTATGCTGGATATGCCTAAGAATATACAGGTCAGAGACCGGGCAACACTTTTTAATTTAGTGATAGGACTAAATGGATTTACGGTAAGCTCCGGTGTTATTGATCAGGACTTAAATGGTGTGAGTATCATTGCACGACCTTTAGAGATGAATTGCAGAATGAGAATTGGTTTCATTAAAAAGAAAAATATATTACTTAGCCGTTATGCTTCTTCGTATGTAGAAGCATTAAAAAAACATCTTCCCATAGGATGAAACTATGGAAGAATACAGAAATAATGTATTTTTCATATTATTGTTGTGATGATATAGTATCCTCAAACACAAAAAACGGAGGATATGAAAATGAGTAATGTAAAAACACCATACAGATATGATTTTGTTGGAAGTTTCTTAAGACCACAGAGACTGAAAGATGCAAAGATTCTGTATCAGGATGGAAAACTTAGCAGGGAAGAACTTGATAAGGTCGTTAATGAAGAAATTACCAAGGTGGTTGCTGAGCAAAAGGAATTAGGGTTCCATGTGATTACAGATGGTGAATTCAGGAGAACATACTGGCATCTTGATTTCATGTGGGGATTTGAGGGTGTAGCCCATGAACAGACAGGGGGCGGAGTTCAATTTAATGGAGAGTTAGCAGCACTTGAAGATACTTATCTCATTGGGAAAATCAAAGCAAAGGCACATCCGTTTGTAGAGTATTATAAGTTCCTTAAACAGTTTGAGGATGAGAATACGGTTGCCAAATATACGATTCCTGCTCCGGCCCAGACATTCCAGCAGATGATTATACCGGCCAATTATGCAAATACGAGAAAGTATTATGCCACAAATGAAGAATTGATTCATGATATTGGAATTGCCTATCAGGAAGTGATTAAGCAGTTTTATGAAGCCGGATGCCGGAACCTTCAGTTGGATGATTGTACCTGGGGGGCCATTGTAGGAGATGCCGCAAAGCTGAGATATAAATCTCTGGGGATTGAGCTTGAGGAAGTAAAGTCTCAGCTTCTGGAAGTAAATAATCTGGCACTGGAAAATAAACCGGAGGATATGATAATTACTTCACATATTTGCAGGGGGAACTATCATTCAACTTATTTCACAAGCGGACCCTATGATACAGTTGCGGACTATGTGTTTGCAAAAGAAAATGTAGACGCTTTGTTTTTGGAGTATGATGATGAAAGGTCCGGTGGATTTGCACCGCTCTCTAAGGTTTCAGATGACAAAAAGGTTGTTCTTGGATTGATTACAACCAAGTCACCGGTTCTTGAAGATAAGGATAAGATAATAGCAAGAATACAGGAAGCGGCACAGTATGTACCACTTGAAAGGTTATATTTAAGTCCGCAGTGTGGCTTTGCATCCTGCGAAATTGGAAATAAACTTACAGAGGAGGAACAGTGGGCAAAACTGAAACTCGTTAAAGAGATAGCAGAGCAGGTATGGGGAAAGATTTAGTACATATATATTGGGAAAGAAATAGCAGGAATATGTAAAAATACATTGAAAAGTTCTGTCTATATGATATAATGAGCGCAGAAGAAAACCAAGCGACGCCAAAGGCGGTATTCGGTTTTTTCTGCGCAATTTACGAGCAGACAGCCTTCGAAAGCAGGAGAAAGAGCGCTGAAAGCGCGGGCTTGTGAGTTGACGGTAAACAAGTGCAAAAAGACAGGGGAGCTTGTGGTGCAGGCTGAGAGGAAGTGATTAGCTTCGACCCTATAACCTGATGCGGGTAATGCCGCCGTAGGAAGACATAATCAGCAGTAGTGATTTTGGAGACCCTAATCAGGCGTCTCCTGTTTTTTTATTCTTTGAAAGGAGGGTAAATGACACCTGCGGGAAAAAGTGCCGCAGCGGGTCAAAGGTGAAGCGTCGCTGTAATCGGAGTCGTTTCTCACGCTATTTCAAAGGAGATTGAAAAATGAAAAAGACAAATGTAAAGAAAATGTGTGTGGCAGGCATTCTTTGTGCGGTGGCAGTGGTGGGAAGTCTGTTTTCCTTCCCGGTGTTCGGGAGCAAGTGCGCTCCCGTCCAGCATCTGGTAAATGTCATTTGCGCCGTGCTTCTGGGACCATGGTATGGATTGGCGGTGGCTTTTCTTGCAAGCCTGTTGAGAAATTTATTCGCCCTGGGAAGTCTGCTGGCATTCCCCGGAAGCGTGTTTGGTGCGCTGCTGTGTGGGCTTATCTATCAAAAGTCGAAAAAGCTGTTGCCCACTCTGGCAGGTGAGCTGTTGGGTACTTCCATTCTGGGCGGCCTGTGTGCCTATCCCGTAGCAATTTTCTTTATGGGAAAATCTGCCGCCGATTTGGCTTTTTATGTGTATGTGGTGCCCTTCCTGATTTCTACCGCAGGAGGCTGCATTCTGGCGGGGCTGTTGTTCTTTTCCCTGCAGAAGACCGGTGCACTGAAGAAAATGCAGGGAGAGTTGAACAATCAATAACCTGCAGAAGAGGAGGTGACCAACGTGTGGAAGGAAAGAATGCAGAGGGTCAGGGAACAGGCTCCCCTGATTCACAATATTACTAATTATGTGACGGCAAATGCCTGTGCAAATATTCTGCTGGCCTGCGGAGCTTCGCCCATCATGGCGGATGATCCTGAGGAGGTGGAGGAAATCACGGCTCTTTGCCGTGGATTGAATATCAATATCGGAACCCTAAACAGTCGTACCCTTCCTTCCATGCTGGCTGCCGGAAGAAGGGCCAATGCCCTGGGGCATCCGGTGGTGCTGGATCCGGTGGGGGCGGGAGCCTCCGCCCTGCGCACCCAAGCAGCCAAGAGACTGCTGGAGGAGGTGCGTTTTGCTGTAATCCGGGGCAATATTTCAGAGGTGAAGGCGCTGGCTTACGGACAGGAAAGCCTCCGGGGTGTGGATGCCGATGGGGCGGATGAGGTGACGGAGGAGAAGCTGGAACAGACGGTGTCCTTTGTCAGGAACTTTGCAGCCGGGCTGAATACCGTGGTGGCCGTAACGGGAGCAGTTGATATCGTGACAGACGGAGTTGCCTCTTATTGTATCAGAAACGGGCATCCCGGGATGCGGCTGGTGACCGGAACGGGCTGCCAGCTTTCCGCTCTGACAGCCGCCTATGTGGCGGCGAATGCGGAGGCAACGTTGGAGGCGGCAGCTGCCGCTGTGGGGCTGATGGGGCTCTGCGGTGAGAGGGCTTATAAGCGGCTGACGGAGGGCTTCGGCAATGTCACTTATGGAAATTTTATCATTGACGAGGTGTGCAGGGTGACGCCGGAGGAACTGGAGCGGGGAATGAGGTATGAATTGCGATAAAGAAATGATGCGGCTGTACGCAGTGACGGACAGAGCCTGGACAGGCAGGCAAACCTTATATGAGCAGGTGGAGGAGGCACTGCAGCACGGTGCCACCTTTATACAGCTGCGGGAAAAAAAGCTGGACGAGGAGGCCTTTCTGGCTGAGGCAAAGGAATTGAAGAAATTGTGTCAGGTCTATGGGGTTCCCTTCGTCATCAATGATAATGTGGAAATTGCACTTGCCTGTGATGCGGACGGAGTCCATGTGGGACAGGAGGATATGCAGGCAGGGGAGGTCCGGGCAAAGCTCGGGCCGGATAAAATCATCGGCGTTTCCGCACATAGCGTAGAGGAAGCGCTGGCAGCAGTGAAAAATGGCGCGGATTATCTGGGGGTGGGAGCAGTGTTTGGCACTGCTACCAAGACGGATGTCACTGCCATGTCTTATGAGACGTTGCGTGCTATTTGTGACGCGGTGGAGGTACCGGTGGTTGCCATCGGGGGAATTCAGGAAGATAATATTGATAAGCTTACAGGCAGCGGCGTAGATGGTGTGGCGGTGGTGTCTGCAATTTTTGGAGCGGAGAATATTGGCCGGGCGACGGAGAGACTGCGCCAGGCTTCAGATAGAATGGTAGAGAGCAGGGAGGAAGCGGATGAAGACAGCATTGTCAATCGCGGGAAGTGATTCCAGCGGAGGTGCGGGAATTCAGGCGGATATCAAGACCATGGCGGCAAACGGCGTCTATGCCATGACTGCAGTCACGGCACTGACAGCACAGAATACCACCGGGGTAACGGGCATTTTTGAGGTGACACCGGAGTTTCTGGGGGCACAGCTGGATGCCGTGTTTACGGATATTTTTCCTGATGCCGTAAAAATCGGCATGGTATCCTCGTCGGAGCTGATTGGGGTCATCGGGGAAAAACTGATGCAGCACGGGGCAAAGCAGATTGTGGTGGACCCGGTGATGGTGGCAACCTCAGGCTCCTCCCTGATGCGGACGGAGGCACTGGATACCTTATGTAGGGTGCTTCTACCCATGGCGGAGGTGGTGACGCCGAATATTCCGGAGGCTGAAATTCTTTCCGGGATGTCTATTCACAGCCCGGAGGAAATGGAAGCGGCTGCAGAGAAAATCGGCAGGAAATATGGTTGCAATGTGTTATGTAAGGGCGGTCACAGCCTGAATGATGCCAACGATTTTTTATGGATTGAGGGAAGGGGAAAGTGGTTTCCGGGCAGGAGAATCTACAATCCCAACACCCACGGCACCGGCTGTACCCTTTCCAGTGCCATTGCATCCAATCTGGCAAAGGGAGAGACGGTAGAGGAGGCGGTGTTTGCTGCCAAGGAATATTTATCGGGAGCCCTGGCTGACGGGTTGAATCTGGGTAAAGGGTCAGGACCAATAAATCATGTTTATCAATTTTTTAGTGTGGGAGGAGACAAGGGAGATGAGTGATTACACAACACAGATGGATGCTGCAAAGAAGGGGATTATTACGCCACAGATGGAAATCGTGGCAAAGAAGGAACGGATGCCGGTGGAGCAGCTGAGAGGGCTGGTGGCAGAGGGGAAGGTGGCGATTTGCGCAAACAAACGTCATACCTGTCTGGACCCTGAGGGCGTGGGCAGTATGCTACGCACCAAGATTAACGTAAACCTGGGTGTGTCCAGAGACTGCAAGGATTATGATATTGAGATGCAGAAGGTGATGAGTGCGGTGGAGTTGGGAGCTGAGGCCATCATGGACCTTTCCAGCCACGGCAATACCCAGCCCTTCAGACAGAAGCTGACCAGAGAGTGTCCTGCGATGATTGGCACCGTGCCGGTGTACGACAGTGTCATTCACTACCAGAGGGATCTGGCAACCCTGACTGCCAAGGATTTTATTGATGTGGTCAGACTCCATGCGGAGGATGGGGTAGACTTTGTCACGCTGCACTGCGGTATCACCCGGAAGACCCTGCAACAGATACGGGAGCATAAACGTAAAATGAACATTGTCAGCCGCGGCGGAAGTCTGGTGTTTGCATGGATGAGCATGACCGGGGAAGAGAATCCTTTTTATGAGTATTACGATGAGATTCTGGATATCTGCGCAGAATATGATGTGACCATATCCCTGGGGGATGCGTGCCGTCCCGGCTGTCTTGCAGATGCCACGGATGTATGTCAGATAGAAGAACTGGTGCGTCTGGGCGAACTGACAAAACGTGCATGGGCAAAGAATGTGCAGGTCATGGTGGAGGGACCCGGACATGTACCGCTGAACCAGGTGGCAGCCAATATGCAGGTACAGCAGAGCATCTGTATGGGGGCACCTTTTTATGTGCTGGGACCTCTGGTGACGGATATTGCACCCGGATATGATCATATTACGGCAGCCATCGGTGGTGCCGTGGCGGCCATGAGCGGAGCGGCATTTCTCTGCTATGTGACGCCGGCAGAGCATCTGGCGCTACCCAATGTGGAGGATGTAAAGCAGGGCATTATTGCTTCCAAGATTGCAGCGCATGCAGCTGATATTGCCAAGGGAATTCCCGGGGCGAGGGAGATTGACGACAAAATGGCAGATGCCAGAAGGGAACTGGACTGGGAGAAGCAGTTTGCCTGTGCCCTGGACCCTGACACAGCCAGAAAAATCAGGGATAGCCGAAAGCCTGAGGATGACCACAGCGATACCTGCAGTATGTGCGGCAAGTTCTGTGCGGTGCGCAGCATGAACAAAGCCCTGGCGGGGGAATATATTGATATTCTGTGACGTTAGACAGGTTCGGTTGGGTCGGAAAAAAGAGTCGGGAAGTAAAAAAGAACCGGGGAGGAAAAAAGAACCGGGGAAGAATGATGGTGCCAGGAAAGGAGATTGGAATGCGGGGGAAACGAATCTGTATCGGGATTCTTGCGCATGTAGATGCGGGGAAAACCACACTTTCAGAAGCATTGCTATACACCACCGGCTCTTTGAGAAAGCTTGGCAGAGTGGACCATGGGGATGCCTTTCTGGATAATTTTTCGCTGGAACGGGAGAGAGGCATCACCATTTTTTCCAAGCAGGCAAATTTGTCCTGGAAGGGGCGGGAGATGGTACTGCTTGACACTCCGGGGCATGTGGATTTTTCGGCGGAGATGGAGCGGACACTGCAGGTTCTGGATTACTGCATCCTTGTCATCAGTGGTGCGGACGGCATCCAGGGGCATACGGCGACGCTTTGGAGACTTTTGGAAAGATATGGCATCCCGGTTTTTCTCTTTGTGAACAAAATGGACCAGCCCGGGGCAGACAAGGAGAGACTGCTGCAGGAGCTGCAGAATAAATTTGGCAGTGGCTGTCGGGAATTCGGCATCGCGGCGGAACAGGACAGAGATTCCTATTTTGACGGGCTGGCAATGTGCAGTGAACCGCTTATGGAGGAATACCTGGAACGGGGAGAAGTATCCCGGGAAACCATCGCGGATGCGGTTTCAAAACGTCAGGTCTTTCCCTGTTATTTTGGCTCAGCCCTGCGCCTGGAGGGCGTGGAAGAGCTGTTGGAGGGACTGAGGCAGTACACGATTTGTAAAGAATATCCGGAAGAATTCGGTGCCAGAGTGTTCAAGATTACCAGAGATGCGGCAGGAAATCGTCTGACCCATCTGAAGGTAACCGGCGGAGTGCTGCGGGTCAAGATGCCTCTGGGCAATGCCGCCAGTGCCGCCAATCCTTCCGAGGTCTGGGAGGAAAAAGCAGACGCACTAAGAATCTACGGCGGAGCCGGTTTTCAGCAGGCAGATTGTGTGGAAGCCGGAGGAGTCTGTGCGGTAACGGGGCTCAGCCGGACCTTTGCAGGTCAGGGCTTGGGATATGAAGGGGAGAACAGCCAGCCGATGCTGGCACCGGTGCTCACCTACCAACTGATATTGCCTCCGGGAGCAGATGCAGTAAAGGTGCTGGGACAGCTCCGGACACTGGAGGAAGAACAGCCGGAGCTGCATGTGTGTTGGAGAGAAAGCACAAAGGAGATTCATGTACAGGTGATGGGAGAGGTCCAGACGGAGGTGCTGAAAAGCCTTCTCTCAGAGCGGTTCGGACTGGAGGCGGAGTTTGAGGATGGCAGTATCCTTTATAAGGAAACCATCGCTACGGCGGCAGTGGGAATTGGACATTTCGAGCCCTTGCGGCATTATGCGGAGGTGCATTTGCTGCTGGAGCCCGGAGAGCCGGGCAGCGGCATTACACTTGGCGGAGGCTGCAGCGAGGACAGGCTGGATCGAAACTGGCAGCGTCTGATTTTTACCCATCTGGAAGAAAAGACCCATCTCGGAGTGTTGACGGGAGCTCCGCTTACGGATGTCAGAATTACTCTGCTTAACGGAAGAGCACACCTCAAGCATACGGAGGGCGGAGATTTCAGACAAGCTACCTATCGGGCACTGAGACAGGGGCTGATGCAGTGCCGGAGTGTGCTTTTGGAGCCTGTTTATGCCTTTACCATGGAGCTACCTACCGGACAGCTTGGAAGGGCAATGTCCGATGTGAAGCGGCTGCATGGGGAGCTTGCACCACCGGTGACGGAGGGAGACATGAGTATCCTGACGGGAAGTGCCCCGGTAGCCAGCTTCAGGGAGTATCAGAGGGAGCTCAGTGCCTATACGGGCGGCAGGGGCAGACTTTTCTGTACCCTAAAGGGCTATGAGCCCTGCCACAATGCGGAGGAAGTGATTGAGAGCATCGGTTATGACCCGGAGGGTGATTTGGAAAATCCGTCATCCTCTGTGTTCTGCGCCCATGGAGCAGGATTTGTGGTAAACTGGGAGCTGGTGCCGGAGTATGCCCATGTGGAGAGCGGATATGACGTTACCGGGGGCTGCGAAGGCACAGGGGAGGATAAAGGCAGAGGTGCCGGGGAGAGCAGGGAAAGAGAAAACAGCGGCAGAAGCGTCGGGGGCAGGGGCGAGAGCCAGACGGGCCGGGGGCGTTCCGACTATATTACCGGAGAGGAAATCGATGAGATTTTCCTGCGTACCTACGGCAAGAGTACCCGGGATTACGAGCCCTATCGCGTGCATCTTCGGAACAACGGAGGGAGTACGGTGACAGGAACCGTAAGGGACGGAAAGCCGGTGAGAGATGGACAACTGTCAAGGAACGGACAGTCAAACGGAACCCGGGCAGAGAGTAAAGGGTCTGTGGACGACGGCATACAGAGGAGTGACCGAAGGCCATTGGGCGGTAAAAAGTCTGGGGAGGCTTATTTCCTCGTAGATGGTTACAATATCATCTTTGCCTGGGAGGATTTGCGAAGCCTGGCGGCGGTCAATATGGACAGCGCCAGGGATAAGCTCATGGATATCTGCTGTAATTTTCAAGGCTATAACGGGGCTACACTGATTCTTGTCTTTGATGCCTATAAGGTGAAGGGCAATCCCGGTTCCGTACAGAGGTATCACAATATATATGTGGTCTATACCAGAGAGGCCGAGACTGCCGATCAGTACATTGAGAAGACAGTACATAAAATCGGCAAAAAGTTTGATGTGACAGTGGCAACCTCCGATGCCTTAGAGCAGATGATAATCTGGGGGGACGGTGCTCTGAGATTGTCTGCAGGGGGTTTTTTGGAGGAGGTGGAAGCTGTGAACCGAAGGATGCGTGAGGAATACCGGACGGAAAGCGGGACAGAAGACAGAATCGGCAGCAGAATTGAGGTTGGGGAAAGTAATCATGCTACAGTAAAAAACAGTTGAAAAGATGCTCTCGGAATGCTACACTTTCTTTGAAAGCATCTTTTCTTTTGCACCTTTTGGTGCGTCTTAA
>JBJENR010000073.1:0-14254 GCA_051880315.1 Acetatifactor sp. | reverse complement strand
GGATAACTTTGTTACTGTTTATCCTTCTTCCTGAAGATAAATACCTTGCTGAAAACATAGTTTGCAATCGTTACCAGCACAGAAGAGATGAGAATCTTTGCAATCCAGTAATTCATACCAAAGATATTCACTGTCAGCCACATAATAATTATATCCAAAAACAAAGTAGAAACTCGTGACGAAGCAAACCCCATAAATTCCTTAATAATCTTAGGATTTGTACTCTTAAATACCCATTTTCTGTTTAACGGATAAGCAAATAATACTCCGACCAGCCAGCTAAAGGTATTATTAACAGTATTTTGCCAGGAAATATCCGTATCCAGTACCAGCTTCCCCACATAAGCCGCTGCCCAGGATACGATTGTTGTCATCACGCCAACGATCAAATATACAATAATCTCGCGGTACTTTACCAATAATTCTTTGCACTTTTGTACCATAACAATCTCTCTGCTCCATTTCTTCAATGTTTCCCTTCAACAAGACCATAATTAACTTACTATGAATGTGTCAACCTGTCAAGAAAAGAAACCTTATCCTCTTTATTCCTGTCCACATTAGGGATTCACTACGTTTCTGTCCTCACCCCGGAGGAATGCAGCAATGTTTTCATGTGCCTCCCACACGCATCTGGTACGCGCCTCCACACTTGCCCATGCCATGTGAGGTGTGATAATCAGCCTGGTGCTGTCCTTCAGGCTGCTCAGGGGATTGGAGAGCTTTAGCGGCTCCTCCTCCACCACATCCAGACCTGCCCCGGCGATTTCGCCGTTCACAAGGGCATGGTACAGCGCCGTGTTATCCACCACCTTACCTCTGGCTACATTGATCAGCACAGCGGTATTCTTCATCTTCTTCAAAGCATCCGCATCAATCAGCTTCTCCGTGAGCTCACTTAAAGGACAGTGAAGTGACAGGAAATCACTCTCTGCCAGCAAAGTATCCTTGTCAACCTGTTTATAATCACTGCAGGTACTCTTGCCCGTGACAGAGTAAAAAATCACCCGACAGCCCATAGCCGCAGCAATCTGTGCCACCCTTCTGCCGATATGTCCCATGCCTACGATCCCCCAGGTCTTGCCCTCCAACTCCAGAAAAGGCAAATCAAAATTGGAAAACCTGTCCTGAGCACTGTAGACTCCGGATTTGACATATGTGTCATAATGTACCAGCTTTTCACTCAGGGCCAACGCCAGAGCGAAGGTATGCTGTGCCACCATCCCGGTACAATAATCTCTCACATTTGTCACCTTGATACCCCGGGAACTACAATAATCCAGGTCGCAATTGTCAAAACCGGTGGCAAACTCACAGATTAACTTCACATTAGGTGCATCCTTCAGGGTCTCTTCCCGCAAAGGTGCCTTATTCGCAATAATGACGTCCGCATTCTTCACACGCTCTCTGATTTCCTCCATGGTTACCGTGTTGGCGTAGGCCGTCACCTCCCCGAAATCACTGATACAGTCGACGGACACGTCAGCCCCCACACTTTTTCTTTCCAATATCACAATCTTCATATCCCGCTTCATTCCTTCACTTAATAAAATCATTCTGAAAGACTCTGAATCCTTCTTACTGATTCTATCAGAGGGATACTGTAAATTCAAGCGACCGAAGACAATTTGCATGAGAATTCAGGCTGGCTTCAGCCGTGAATCGAAACTGCCGGGTACAGGCTTCAGCCTGTGAGAAATTCCTTCAACAGTGCCTCCAATTCCTCCTCCGACACAGCAGTCGAAACCGTCTCCTTCTCCATGTCCCCGGTCTGTTCCCTGCTGCCTATGGGCATCAGCTGTACACCCCGCTGTTTTCTTCCCTTTCCCGCAAGCTCGGCATATTCTGAATTCCCGTAGAGCATCTCCATATCCTTCCTGGTTACATGGATTCGCGGGGAAAGATGATTCTCCAGATAATCCACCAGATTGACCTTCAGCATCCTTCTCTTTCCCTTGATGTCTGCTGCTGAGGACACCGAAAAATACAGGTAAAGCCCTGCAAAGCTGACAATATAGAAGGGTAAAATCTCCCCCAGGGTTCTGCCCGCCACGATGCTCCTGCACACTCCAACCCCCGAAAGCACCACCGACAAGAGCATCAGCTGTCCGGACATATGATACAAAGTCTCAAAGGAGAAGGGTCCCAGCGCCATCCTGCAGAGAAACTTGTCCACAAAGACGGGAATATTGGACACGCCGTTATTCAGCTCATAACAGTTGGAGAACTTTACCTTGCACTGCCTGAGCAGCCTGTTGTTGGTGGAAGCCATGTTGCTGTCCGCCTCTTTAATCATATGATCGTAGAGAAAACCGAGGAGCATTTTCACCGTGATACTCAGCAGGATACCTGCAAAGATACCTGCCGACAATATTTTCTGTTCTGCAAAAACTTTCATTCGACACCTCACTTTTTTCTAATACTGCAAAAGCCAAACCCACATCTGCGGATTTGGCTTTTGTATGATATGATTATAATATAGACCTGTCCGTATTTACAGTCCCTTTACGTCGACAAATCAAAAGACACTTCTGTCATATTCGACATAACCTGCTGATTCAAATTATATTTAAGATTTCTAAAAGATATTTTAGTTCTCCTTATCTTATCCTGCCTCCTTGCAGAATACCTCGAAATCTGCTAGAATATATTAAATTAAGCCATAGGAAAGGGAGGTATCTTCCATGAAGTATAAGACACAGGGAACCTGTTCCCAGGAAATCAACATTGAATTGAAGGACGGGGTCATCGATTCCGTTTCCTTTGTGGGCGGCTGTAATGGCAATCTGCAGGGCATCTGCGCACTGGTAAAGGGGATGACTGCCGAGGAAGCCATATCCAAATTAAAGGGCATACGATGCGGCTTTAAACCTACCTCCTGCCCCGACCAGCTGGCAAGAGCATTGGAGAGCATGCTATGAAGAAAATTGTGTTGACCGGCGGAGGCACCGCAGGACATGTTACGCCCAATATCGCTCTGCTTCCCTCCTTACAGGAAGCAGGCTATGAAATTACTTATGTAGGTTCTTATGACGGAATCGAGAAGCGGCTGATTGCCGACTTTGACATCCCTTATGTGGGCATTTCCACAGGAAAATTCCGCAGATATTTGGATCCGAAGAACTTCACCGACCCCTTCCGGGTGGCGAAGGGATTTTTGCAGGCAAAGAAATTTTTGAAGGAATATCAGCCGGATGTACTGTTCTCCAAGGGAGGTTTTGTCAGCGTTCCCGTGGTTCGGGCAGCTGCCTCCCTGCACATTCCCTGTATCATTCACGAATCCGATATGACACCGGGACTGGCAAACAAGCTCTGTATTCCCGTGGCAAGTAAGGTATGCTGTAACTTTCCGGAAACCTTAAAGCTTCTGCCCGAGGACAAAGCGGTGCTCACCGGCTCCCCTATCCGCTCGGAGCTTTCCCGTGGTGACAAGGTTGCAGGTCTGAATATGTGCGGCTTTACCGCCAACAAGCCCGTTATCATGGTCATCGGAGGCAGCCTGGGTGCTGCCAATGTAAATAAGGCAGTCCGTGAGGCTCTTCCCGGGCTGCTGGAGGATTTCCAGGTGGTGCATCTCTGTGGCAAAGACAAGATGGATAATCTGCTTCTGACGACACCCGGCTATAAACAGTTTGAATATATCAAGGCGGAACTCAAGGACCTGTTCGCCATGGCTGATCTGGTGATTTCCCGTGCCGGTGCCAATGCCATCTGTGAGCTCCTGTCCCTGAAAAAGCCCAACATCCTCATCCCCCTGCCTGCCGCAAGCAGCCGTGGAGACCAGATACTAAATGCGAAATCCTTCGAGTCCCAGGGCTTCTCCATTGTTATCAATGAGGATGACCTGACCACAAACCTTCTGATAGACAAGGTACATGAACTTTATTTCAACAGACAGACCTACATGAATACCATGAGCAACAGCACCCAGCTGGATTCCATCAAAACCATCATGAAACTGATTGAGGACATATGACGCAAATGTCATATGTCCTCTTTTTTGTCTCTGCATCATACTTATGCTGATGCTTTTCCGATATTGTTTCGTGCAAATCCGTCTCCTGACTTACATCAGCTCTTCATCATACACTGCTCTGCCACCGCCAATGAACTTAGGTCTTGTCCTGGCACAGACCACATGTCCGTCACCGATTTCCGTGGTGCGGATGCGTACCGGCACCGCAACGTCCTTCAGATGCATTCCAATCAGGGTATCCCCGATATCCATCCCCAGCTGTGCCTTGATATGCTCCACCGCAACGGGATGTTCAAAGGCCTTGTATGCCGCCGTAGCAAAGGAACCGCCTGCCTTGGGCTGAGGCACCACGTTGACCGGCTCGTAGCCGTAGCGCAGCGCGGCCTCCTCCTCCAGAATAATGGCCCTGTTCAGGTGCTCACAGCACTGCGCCGCAAGGTAAAGTCCTGCCTCCTGCACTGCCTGGTAAATGCCGCCAAACACCACCTCTGCCAGCTCAGGACTGGAAAAGCTGCCGATTCCCGCACCGGCCACCTCGCTGGTGGAGCAGCCCACCACCAGGATTTCATTCTCCTTCGGCTGTGCAATTTCAATCAATTCCTTTGCTGCCCTGTATGCCTCTTCTCCGATAATTGTCATATCCTCTGTCATATTTTCACCCTCTTCTTCGAAAATCAGGATAATATCCTAGCATATCCTGAGCTTCTTCAACATATGTTACTTAACATATTTTTCAAACCACATTGGTATACTCTCTGTCTTTCCATACAGAGAACCATTTTGGTATATAGCAAATCGTTTGAATGCTTCAGTATTATCATACAAGACAACCAAATCACATTTCTCTT
Source organism: Acetatifactor sp. (assembly GCA_051880315.1). Lineage (GTDB taxonomy): Bacteria > Bacillota > Clostridia > Lachnospirales > Lachnospiraceae > Acetatifactor. The sequence continues at coordinate 9,430 of JBJENR010000073.1, read as the reverse complement.
TCACCCTATTCAGCTGTTCAAAACTTTCTATATACCTTCTTTCAACATCAGCATCAGAAATTCCATGTCCTCCATGCTCAACGCGATACGCAATTCTTGCTTTTGCAATCTCTACAGACTCAACTCCAACATAGTGAAGTTCTATTTCATACCCAAGAGCTTTGGCTAGCTCAATGTTTTTCACAATAGAATTGCCACAAAGAGTTGTTTCTTGATTAAAAGAAATTCCTTTGTCAAAACAATCCTTTATCTTCGTTACCGCTATTTTACCGGCTTGTATAACATCAAAAGGATTTCTCCAATCTCCAAAAGTTCTTACTATTTCGTCTGTATTGATTCTTTCCATTTGTTTCAAAGACTCTAGAGTTTGGTATAAAGTAGATTTGCCAGCGCCATTGACGCCGGCAATCAGTATATATTTCTTCATTAAAAAAGATTCCCCTCAATAACCTTCTTTTGCTTTTGCTGAAGCAGGAAATTACCAAGAAACTCAAAAAAGCTTCTTTCCTCTTCATCTTTTGCCTCCATTACTAACTGTAACGTATCCTCCGGTTGCAAGGTTCTCATATCTTGAAACATTTTCGAATACTTTCTTACATCACACATAATTGTCAACCTCCATATAAGCCAGTATATCAAATCAGAAGTCTTTTTACTACTATAAATCTGTTTGACATAACTATCAAGTAAAAAAACATGCATAAATTGACTTTCCCGGGAAAAAATCACCATTATCGGGCAGACCCGCAAAAACCGGGTAGTGTCCGGGAAAGGCGGACACCCCATGACTCTATCCCGGGATTTACAGGAAAATATCACATATTTAAATCATGCATTACCTTTGCAAAGCAGCTTTGACCTCATCACCAGAGACCTGCTTCTGGGGGGCACAAGGGCTTTCTTTCTGGGGGTCAACGGCTTCTGCAAAACGGAGATTCTGCAACAGATTTTTTCCGATCTCCAGAATCCTCTCTATATGAGTGACTGCAGCGTGGAGGATATTGAAACCTATGTCCGGGCAAAGCTGGGGTATGCGCAGGTTTCCCTCACCGATTCCCCGGAGGATCTGATTCGTAACGTCCTCAGCGGCCCCTCTGCCCTTCTGATCGACGGCTTTGAAAAGGCTGTCATCATTGACGTGCGTACTTATCCGGCACGGAGCATTGGGGAACCGGATCTGGAACGGGTGACCAGAGGCTCAAGAGACGGTTTTGTGGAAACCCTGCTTTTTAACGCCAACCTGATCAGACGCAGAATCCGCTCCCCCAGACTGATTTTTTCCATGCACAGCGTGGGAACGGAGAGCCGCTCCGACGTGGCCGTTGCCTATCTGGATAACAAGGTTAACCGGGAACTGCTGCAAACCATCTGTCAAAAAATCGATTCTCTGGAAGTATCCTCCCTCACCATGGGTACCAAAAGCCTGGAGGAGCTTCTTTTACCCAAAAAATGGTGGAATCCCCTGCCCTCCATACAAGTCACCGAGCGCCCGGATGTAGCCTGCAGTTACCTGGCAGAGGGGCATATTCTGATTCTGGTGGACAACTCTCCCGTGGTTATGATTCTCCCCTGTACCATTTTTCAGTTCACTCAGAGTCCGGAGGACTACTACAACAGCCCCTCCGTGGGCACCTACTTTCGCCTGGTGCGATTTTTGTGCGTGCCTGTCAGCCTCCTCCTGATGCCTCTGTTTTTGCTGCTGGGTGCTTATTATCCCGGATTATCCGACCGCTGGAACCTTCTCTCTTCTGGGCAGCTGGGGCCCGTGCGGCTTTTTGTCTATATCCTGGCAGTAGAATTTATTCTGGACCTTTTCAAGTATTCCTCCTCCTTGAGCTCCGGGAAATTCTCCGGCTCCCTCTCTATTGTAGGCGGACTTGTCATAGGTGACATTGCTGTCAGTTTACATTGGGCTTCCGTAGAGGTGCTCTTTTATGGTGCTGTGACCCTGCTTGCAAGCCTCTCCATCCCGGGCACGGAATTCAGTGATGCCATGAGACTTTATCGCATTCTTCTCATCATCGCCACGGGATTCCTGGGACTTCCCGGTTTCCTAATCAGTCTGGGGCTGGTGCTGCTCTCCATGATTACCACTCCCACCTTCGGCGGCTTCAGCTATTTCTGGCCCCTCTTTCCCTTCAATGGTAAGGCTCTCCGCAGGCTCCTCTTCCGCAGTCCCACCCCCAAGGCCCAGCCCGCGAAAATGTGGGACCGTGGAAGGGTGCATGGAAATGACAGACCCGGGACAGGCAATAGGCAGAGCGAAACGTGCATCGGTGACCGTCAGCATGGAGCAGAAGGCAGTCATGACACCAGCGATGTGCAGAATAGAAAAAAATAATGCTCTGCTTCTGGTATTCCAATGTACAACGTGGTACACTTACTATGAAACCAAACAGACAATGTTTGGTAACTACTCGCATAAAGGACCGGTCAGCCATGAAAAAACAAATTCAAAACTACCTCAATGAAATCCTGTCTTTGCTTCAAAATACTGACACGAATGTCAATTGGAATGATGTGGCTAAAGAACATTTGATAAAAATATGCTTTTACCAGCACGAAAGATTGATTCATCTCATCGTAACCGTTTTATTTGCGTTGTTGGAGGTCATCTGCGTCGTGGCCACGATTATCACAGGCTATGTGGAGATGCTTCTATTGTGCGGTACTATCATGATTCTATTGATTCCTTACATAGGACATTACTATTTTCTTGAGAATTCGGTACAGAAGCTGTATCTGATTTATGATGAAATATTAAAAAAGACGGCTGAGAAATAATCCGACAGTAGAAATCAGGTGTTTTGAAATCCCCGTTTGCAAAACTGATGCAGGTATGATACACTAAAAAAGCCCGTAAACTAATGTTTACGAGCCTTTGCAAGCGATAGACGGGACTCGAACCCGCGATTTCCACCTTGGCAAGGTGGCGCTCTACCAACTGAGCCACTATCGCATATCTGACAGGTCTTTACCTGTGTTAAGAATGAATACTATGGTATTATAGCATGCTTTTCATGAAAAAGCAAGCTTTTTTTACAGGGAGGAAAAAATGAAGAAAAAGACAAAAATACTTATCCTGATTATCAGTATTCTGCTCTGTATTGCAGGGGTTACACTGCTTGTTCTGGGATTCCGAAAAGCCAGGGCTGCAGACAGCGCTCTGGCCGGACTGGGAAAAACCACGACAGAGTCCGAAGAAAGCTCAGCACCAAAAGAATCCAAAGCTGACAGCAAGGCCGAGAAGCCTTCCAAGGAGAAGGAGCCCGAAAAGGAACCCGAGAAAGAGCCTGAGAAGGAACCGGAAAAGGAGCCCGAGAAGGAACCGGAAAAAGAGCCCGAGAAGGAGCCCGAGAAGGAACCGGAAAAGGAGCCTTCTGCCTCAGAGGAACCGAAGGAAACCTTGACTTCTGATATGGCTGTTCCCTCTTTGTGCGGCGCCCTTTCCGTTAACGGCACACAGCTGGTAGACCAAAACGGCAATCCCGTGCAGCTGAGAGGCATCAGTACCCACGGTCTGTCCTGGTTCCCGAACTTCGTAGATCAGAACGCATTTAAACAGTTCCGTGAGGAATGGAATGTCAATGTAATGCGTCTTGCCATGTATACCCACGAAAACGGCGGATACTGCACGGACGGCAACAAGGAAAATTTGAAAAATATCATCTACCGCGGCGTCCAATATGCCACCGATAATGATATGTACGTCATCATCGACTGGCATGTGCTGCAGGATCAGAACCCCAATAAATATAAAGAAGAAGCAAAGAAATTCTTTGAGGAAATGTCCTCAAAATATAAGGACAACAACAATGTAATCTACGAAATCTGCAATGAACCCAACGGCGGAGTCAGCTGGAGCGAAATCAAATCCTATGCGGAGGAAATTATCCCCATCATCAGGGCAAATGACGAAAAAGCCATAATTCTTGTGGGCACGCCGAACTGGTCCCAGAGGGTGGACGAGGCGGCAAATGATCCCATCACAGGCTACGACAACATCATGTATACCCTGCACTTCTATGCTGCCACGCATAAGGACGACCTGCGGAATACCATGGTAAATGCAATCAATTCCGGTCTCCCTGTTTTTGTCAGCGAATACGGTATCTGTGATGCCAGCGGAAACGGCGGACTGGATAAGGACTCCGCACAGAAATGGGTAGATACCATGAACCAATACGGCGTCAGCTATGTCTGCTGGGCCTTGGCAAATAAGAACGAAAGTGCTGCCCTGATCAAGAGCTCCTGCTCCAAAACCAGCGGCTTCGACGACAACGACCTGAGCGAATCCGGAAAGTGGCTGTATCAGACCCTTACCGGCAACGCAGTCATCGGCAACAGCATCGGCAGCGGAAACGGCGGTAGCACCGGCAACACCGGAGGCAGTACAGGCGGTAACACCGGAGGCAATACAGGCAGCACAGCCTCAACCTCTGAGTCATTCACCAGCAGTGGTCTGGAAGGAAACCTGACCCTGCAAAGCCAATGGGAAGCAGACGGCAAGGTCAATTATCAATACAATATGACCCTGACCAATAACGGCTCCTCCTCCGTATCCTCCTGGGCCATTGATATTCATTTCAGCGGTGACATCGGATTTTCCAGCGGCTGGGGCGGCACCTATACCGTCAACGGCAACACGCTGCATGTCATTTCGGAAGGTTACAACGGTTCCATCGCCGCAGGCGGTACCCTGGGTGACCTTGGCTTCATCATCACCGGTCCCTCAGGTTTGAAGGTGGTGCCTTAAGGCAGCCTTGATTTCTGATGTTTATCCTGGGGACGTCTCCTGTGACGATATTTGAAAAGGATCGTGGAAGCGGCATGATACCGGGCGCGCACTTCCTTCTTGTCCGAAGCCGTCAGTGTTTCATTCCCATAAAGCACTCTCTCCGTCATATAGGCAAGAGAGGACATATCACACCCTATGGATTGGATAAAGCAGGCCAGTTCATAGGGTGTTTTGCTTGCAGCATCACTCACCCCGGATTTGAGGGACTTCTTTACAATACGGTTGTATGCCAGAATAGCGGCTCTGTCGCACCCGACAAACAAAAGCCTCAGCCGGAATGTCAGTTCCATCAAAAACGGCAGGAGAAGCTTTACGGCGGTCACCATCAGGGAGCCTATGACAACAAAGGCAATGATTACGGCAATCAGACCATAGTCCATCTTCAGATTGGTAAAGAAATTCCGCAGGGAAAACTCTTTTTCCATGGCCTCCATACGGCCTACGGTGGGTTCAAACACTACCCAGCCCATGTTGGGAATATACACCTCGGGATAGGCATGTGAATTTCTTGTTTTTATCACATAGGTATAGGGCTTTTCACCCTCTTCCGGCACATACCCCTCCGCATACCGGACGGTCAGGCCTGCCGCCCTGGCCATCAGGGTAAAGGCAGTGGCATAATCTGAGCAGCTTCCCCTTTTGCTTGTAAAGAGAAAAAATTCCGGGCTTTTATCCCTGGGATAATACTCCAGATCATACACAAAGTCGTTATTTTCAAAAAATTCCACCAGTGCCAGAGCCTTTTCATAGTCATACTCCAGTCCGTCGGTAATGGAATCTGCCAGCTCAACTATCTCTTGGGGAATCATTTTCGTATTTTCTTCACAGCGATTCCGGTAGCTGTCAGCATTCCTTTGCATTTCCAAAAAGGCATCGGAAACCTCGGCCAACAGGTCTCCGTGGTCCGACAGTATCCTGTCAAGCTCCCTCAGCATCCGGCGCTCCTCTTTACCCGTAAGACTGCTGCCTCCCTGCCACAGCCACGCATCACGCATATCCTCATCGTTGTACAGGCTCACAGTATAGCTAAAATCTGCGGGATGACTATTTTCACTGTAAAAAGAGCCGTGGGCGGTGGCATAGTACCTGATTCCCCCTGCAACCTCCGTACTCAGGCACTGGGTGGGCACAATATAATAAAAAGCACCGAAATTCTCGGAAGTTATCCTCAGGACATCTATTCTGCTGCTTCGGACCTTCAAATCAGCAATCCCTTCCAGCCCGTACTCTACGAGAAAACCAGGCTCATACTCCTCCGCTCTCATCAGCGCAGCATATAAAAAGGGCAGACTGATATACCTGTTTTTCTCCTCATATTCCGAAGGAGATATTCTCACATCTGCATACTCGCTGTCCGTGTACCAGTGGTCTTCCTCAAAATCATAATAATCAAAATTTTGACGTTTCAGGTAGATAACGGAATTGCCATCGCCCTGGTTGGTTATGGTATAGAGCTTGCGGTTGGAGGACCCGGAGCCGAAGAAACCACCTGCATCGCCGGAGAATTCACTGAGCCGGGAGTAGTCCTCCCCAATAGGAGAAGAGGTATCGCCTCCCAGAAAATAATCCTCAAACACATCATAATAAGGAGTCTCCGTATTCTTCGGAACCAGGGATGTCAAAAGAAAGGTCAGTAAAATAAAGGAAACTGACGCAATCAGCTTATTGCCAAAAAACAGGTTCCTGCCCTTTCGCCCAATTTCTGTCCTGTGAGACATAAAGATTGCCATGTTGAGAAGCACGGTCAGCACGAGATACACATTGTCCATCTCACTCATGACCTTCAGATACAGTACAGCGGGCACCAGACTGGCCAGCAACAGGAAAAACATACGGTACAGTACAACGGAGAAATAGTAGATTACCACACTGAAAAAAGTCGTGAAAAAGAGATAAAGAGCCCACATATAATAAGCTCCGTCCACCTCACTGCCCCTTGTCAGCAGCCACTCATTAAAGAGCTGCCCGTACAAAGAATAGGCAGACACGGAAATGGCACTGTACACCTCATAGCATACGAAAAGTGTAACAGCCATAATGATGCCGCCGACCAGGCGATGTCTCTCCGTATAATAGCAGAGTGCATACAACAAAACTGCCGTGATGACAGTCAAAAAACCTATCACTTTACCCACACCCGACGAAAAGCAGTCGTAAATCACATACATGGAAAAGCAGAGAGTCAAGGTTAAGGCCAGAGAAAGAAGGTGTGTGGTGTATTTTTTCATAGCTTCCTCCCTTTCCCGTCAAAGGCAGAATAGACGATAACATTCCGGAAGGATATCTCCGTATATCGACAGGAGGTACAGATAAATGCCGCTCCATTCTCCGGCACTGCAGTGAAGGGAAACCTCTCTTCACATTCCTCCGCAAAGGAAAAGGAGGCCAGTTCCTGCTGCAACAGGGTAATCTGCCCGGGATGGTCAATAGGCACACTTTCCCAGCCATTCTTTTTCTTGTAGAAATAAATTATCTTCAAATTGTGGGCAAGCAGGGTCATTGCCACGCCCAGAGAAGTCTCCATGGCATTTTGTCTGACCAGTGCAGGCAATTCTGCCGCTGTGGAATTGGCATATAGGCTCTTTGGAAGCCATGCCAGCTCCTTCTCTGTGATATGCGCCACAGGATCCAGAACCAGAAAGACGGAAGAAGAGGCCATTTCGTCGTCCAGGCGCACATACAGCTTCTCCCTTTTGGCAGACAATTTCCAATTGATGCGCTTCAGCGGATCGCCGGGAACATATTCCCTATGGTCGTAGCCGGGGAATCCTCCCATGACATTGGCAGAGGTCTCCACGGTCTCATCGCTGTCTCCCGTAGTGGTGGAAAGGATATAGGTCTGGCGAATATATTCTTCATCCCCCGAAATCTCGGCAATGTCAGGCACCACGGCAATCTTCTGCGACATACCGGAGGATATCTGCAGCTTCAGTATTCCCAGATAATCTGTCACATAGATTCTGCCGATTCCCACAAGGCCTGCACCACAGATTTTTGCCGTCACTGGAATGCTTACGGAAACGGCGGAAAAAGGCATGACCGCCACTTCATAGGCAGTATTCTCATAAGCGACACTGGGATTCTCCAGCGTTTCGATTGTGATATTCGGAGTGGGGAAAAAAAATCTGTTTTCCACGGAAAGGGAAAGTCTCAGCCTTTCCTTCTTTGCCGCAAGGGGCTTGGAAATCTGTATTTCCGCAGTAATCATACGCCTGAAAATCAGTGTGAGCAGAAACGAAAGAACAGGAGCAAACAGCAGAATCAGCAATAAAAAAATACCGATACGCCAACTGCAGAACAGCGCAAACATAAAGGAAAGACCAAGGGTCAAAAAATAACTGAATATATTTTCAATGACACTGTTTTTCTTTTTGACTGGTGCCTTATGAAATTTTTGCTTGCCGGTTTTCTTTTCTTTCATGGTCTTTTTCCAATCATTATTTCCAGTTTGAGCAGATATGAAAGGGTACTGTGTTCCCGGGAATGGGCCACTGGCTGCTATCGGACTTACTTAGGCACAGAGCACGGGCCACCGGCTGTCGGAATCCGTATAGTTCAGGGACTATACGGTCGGAACAGCTACACTGTCAAGGATTTGGCTCAGCGCATTTTCCGGTGTCTCCATTACGGATTTCCCCTTGGGAGAGAGCATCAGTCTGTGTGCCAGCACATAGGGTGCCAGGGCTTTCACATCGTCCGGCAGCACATAGGTGCGTCCGTTTAACAGTGCATAGGCTTTACATGCCTTGTAGAGGGCAAGACTGGCTCTGGGACTTGCACCCAACCGGATAAATTCGGAATTGCGGGTTTCCTCGGCGATTCTCACAATATACTCTGCGATGCGTTCATGACAGCGTATCTGTAGAACCTGTTCTTTCAGCTCTTCCACATCTTCGCAGGAAATCACGGGCATCAGATTCTCGGGAACCGCATGTACATCTCTGTTCAGAATGGCAAGCTCGTCCTCCTTTGCGGGATAGCCCATGCTTATTTTCAGGAGAAATCTGTCCATCTGTGCCTCGGGAAGATGATAGGTACCGTAGGTTTCCACCGGATTCTGGGTTGCCAGAACCATAAACGGCTTCGGAAGCTGATAGGTGACACCTTCCATGGTCATATGACCCTCCTCCATGATTTCCAGCAGGGCAGACTGGGTTTTCGGGGAGGCTCTGTTGATTTCATCTGCCAGAAGAAAGTTGCAGAACACGGCACCGGGACGGAATTCCGACTCCCGGGTGGCGGGGTTTATCATGACAAAGCCCGTGATATCTGAAGGCATGACATCCGGCGTCAGCTGCAGCCGGTTAAATTTTCCCTGACAGGAATGAGCAACCGAGGAAACCATCTGGGTCTTGCCCACTCCCGGCACATCCTCTATCAACACGTGCCCTCCGGTCAGCATAGCCACCAGCAGAAGCTCTATGGATGTTCTTTTTCCGATGATTATCTTCTCCACATTTCTGATGACTGCTGCCATCTTCTCGTTTTGTATGCTTTCTCTCTCCATGCTGCTATCCACACCTTTCTTCCAGCGGTAAACCCTTCACATGGTTCTCCGATATTCATGTCATATCTATCATTATACCTTACTTTGGAGCGTAATAACATATTTTTTTCACTGAGAACGAAGAA
>JBJENR010000072.1:0-3566 GCA_051880315.1 Acetatifactor sp. | reverse complement strand
GCAATCCTTCCGCATCATAGCGGTTCTCCTGAACGTTACCGTTTTCGGTTTCCACTTTTGACCGCTGATGGCGTCTATAAGAAATCAAAAGCAAATATCATTACAAAAATAGGTTTAGATGAAAATCTCTAACTAATATTTTCATTTCTATTATCACTTAAAATTTTTTTAAGTCTATATACTTCATTTATAAGCCATGGAATATCTTGTCTGGCATTTGCTATAAAATCCTGATCATCAATAGTGGCTCCTATTAGTTCAATATCCTCTCCTGCAGTCTTTATAAAATTTGAACCACATGTATGATCTCTTCCTTCTACAAAAGATATCCATGGTCCTTCTGTAGCTTTATTACATCTTTTCTCAATTTCTTTTATTCTAGTATCATTCATTTTATACCTCCATGCGTTCCATCATATCAATTTAATTTACTATTTTATTTTTTTGAAGGATTTTGTATTACTGGTGTAAAAAGGCTTTCTGCTTGTTCCGCTGTTATTCCAGAAAGTGTACAATGATATGGATTATTGCTTGAGGGTGATGGAACAACATCACCTCCAATATCCCTAATAGCTCCAACCGTAGTTACACCAACCTTACCATGTGGATCTCCTGCTGATAATTCTTCAATAGTCAGACCATTACCACTACTTACCGAAACACCATTTAACTTTCCATCGCTGCCTGTAGTCACTCCTGATCCATTTGTAAATTGTTCAGCTCGACATGTACCACCTCTTACAACAGCTGCGTCATCATCTAAGCCTTTACCTTCATCAATCTTTCCTTTTGGTGGGCAACCACTACCTGTTGCATGATTTGTGTATCCACTCGGATCAAAATACATCACAGGATTATTCCCACAGTACGCATACAGATTCAGTCCATCACCCCAGTAGGTATCCTCCTGCATAAACCGTCCAAGGATAGGGTTATAGTACCTCGCACGCAGGTAATACTGCCCCGTCAGGTCATCGTATTGCTGACCCGTATAACGGATGCGGTTGGATAACTGCTCTGTTGCTTCTATTCCGGCGCCAAAGGCATCATACTGATAGCTGTTATAGACTTCTCCATGTCCGCCAGTGATAAATGCCGTACTTAACTGCTCATTTCGATGGTAGTAGGACAATTCCTGCCCTCTCTGGAACGCATCAATTCCCAGCCCCAAGTGATAGCTGGTCTGGTTTTCTTCCCTCCCCTCCTCATGCAGAAGCTCGCTCTCATGGTATACAAAGCTAGTACATCTGCCGTTTTCCAGCAGTTCAAAGCGCAATCTTATATTATCGAATTGTAAAAAAACTTCTTTTTTAAAGATATGCTGTTAGGAGCAACTTTCGTATATCTATTATTTTTTTGATCAAGCATTTTGAGGTATTTATATATCCGCCAAAAGTGTTTTATAGCTTCTTTCACAGCGTCCACAATGCAGACAACATGTGATACTACCCTAAACTACACCTACCTGGTAGTTGCTTTCACCATCCGGTTTCCGTGACTTTCATATTGATGATTCTTGGCTATGATTTTCAACATTCATATTTAAATGACCCAACAAATCTAAAATAACCATATTTGTCATTTTTCACTTCCATCACGTTACCGTCGTACTTAAAATTATAAAAAATTATTACACTATTATATGTATCATTTATCACATCTTGATAATTCTCTTTCAATATGGGAAGTAAACTTTCTATATATGAATGTCCTTCCAATAAACTCCAACCTTTAAGGTTATCTCTAAATGACGCTTCAAAAAAATCTTCATCATACCAATAGATATTAAAATCACGACCTAACTGAAACTTAATTTCTTCACTATCATCTACTTTATAGTCTTTCTCAACATATTGATATAAAATTTCTTCTGATTCAGTTTTACAAAGCCATAAAGATAAGTAATCTTCCTCCACATAAGAAATTCTTGTTCCGTTTTTATCTGCCATTTATTTATCCTCTCTATACTTTCTTATTTATTTAGCACAAAAAAGCCTTTATCTTATCCATTTGTGCAATGGTTTACAAAGTTACAAACAATGATGCGCATTCCTTAATGGGCGAAAACTTTATCATTTCAGGTTCAATCCGCATTTGTTTCCAATCAGAAAGGTACACGAAGTAAAACGTTATCCTTTTTTATGAAGACAAATCTGTGTCCCATTCTTCCCTATGGGTGCTAACCTCTCATGTATAACAGGATCATCCTCCCGCGGGAAGGTCCTAAATTTCTTCGCCCAGTCTACCCATAGTGAGCTGCACCTTTGCTCCTTATCAGGGTCATGCCCTATAAAATATCTTAGCGGCTTTGCTCTGCTTTGTCATTGCTAGAGAACACTCCTGTAACCCAGCACCAATTGAACTTTGGGCAAACGTTATCTGTTACAGTATGTGCTTGTGTTTTTAAGCTGCCTCTGGCCTGATGATGTCCTTTCTAAACTTCTCTTTAAAAGCATCAGATGTTACTTGTTTTAATCTATCATTCTGTGTAAAATTCATTTTAGAGACCTCCAGTATACTTAAAGTGTTTTTTCATCCGGCCAAGATGAACACCTTAATTGTACTTCGAGGTTTTTTTATTCAATTGACATTATTTCTGAATTACAGGAATGCTCCTTATATTTTATTTATTGTCCTTTAGGGCTATTTGCACTTAATTATTAATATTCTCTACTACTTAGTCTTGCAAGAACTCGTTTTATTTTGTTCTTCAGGGTGCTCCTCATACCAACCATCAATATACTCTATTGCCTCTTGGTTTTGTAAATTACCGGGGAGCCTTGCCGAACCAGGATATATTTTACCATCTATTTCAATTTCTGGAAGTCGATAATCAGCCCATGTATGTAAACGTCTCTCAAAATCATCATAATCCAAAGAAGATTTAATAATTGCTTTAATTTCGTTATGAGCAGTTGTAGATCCTATACTTCCATGATGTCCAGCAGGATTTATAAAATCAAGAGTTGCAATAATATCACGATTAAGTTTAATTTCGTCCATAGATACGCCCCAATACTTAAAATAATCTGCAAATCCTGCCATATTCCATTCATGAAGTTTTCCTGGATAACGAATTTGATCTTCTATGTATTCTTTTAAATTCTCATCTTTCCATATTTTATCAAAGTCCTCCCAGTCTATAGAATCAAACCATTCACTAAATCCTGAATTGACAGACGGAATTATTCCCCCATCATATGACTTATCATACCCGCTCGGATCATAATACATCACCGGATTATTTGCACAGTACGCATACAGATTTAGTCCATCGCCCCAGTAGGTATCCTCCTGCATAAACCGTCCAAGGATAGGGTTATAGTACCTCGCACGCAGGTAATACTGCCCCGTCAGGTCATCGTATTGCTGACCCGTATAACGGATGCGGTTGGATAACTGCTCTGTTGCTTCTATTCCTGCGCCAAAGGCATCGTACTGATAGCTGTTATAAACTTCTCCATGTCCGCCAGTGATAAATGCCGTACTTAACTGCTCATCCCTGTGATAATAGGACAATTCCTGCCCTCTCTGGAATGCATCAATTCCCAGCCCCAAGTGGTAAC
>JBJENR010000071.1:0-14813 GCA_051880315.1 Acetatifactor sp. | reverse complement strand
ATATTTTGTGCCATGATAACCTCCTTCGCAGGAGAAGCGGTCACAAACATGACATACCGGCATGTATCATACCTATCCATATGCTCGTCTCCTGCTTTTATAGAATTGTCAGATTAGATGTAAAAGCAAGATACGATTCAGACTTTAGTTTTCATTCAGATTTGAAAAAGATATGTCTTAGGTAATTTGTTCTGCTTTTGAAATATGATACAATATTATCACAAATAATGCAAGAGCATTTAAAAAAATAATTCAAGTCCTGTTTTTTAAAAATTAATCCTAGGGAATTTAATAAAGCTCCGTCCACAGAATTCCGGTATTCCTGTGTTACACCTGTATTTCAATGCGTATGCACAGTTTAAGCTGAGTTCATTAATCATACGACAAAGGTGAATAGCCTGTAAGGAGATATTGTATCTCACAAGCGAGAAAAGAATGATACGGGTTATATGCAGAGATGAAAACATTGAATACTATGGAAAATTATCAAACGAAATCAAGAAATTACCGAATCGTTTTTTGCAGATACATCATTCCTTTGTAATCAATCGTAATGCGGTATAGAGGAGTGGCGTTAATTATGCGATTATGAATAATGGTAATATGATGAAAATTAGCAGAAAATATGCGGAGGATTATAAAAGAACTTTGTTTGCAAGATGGAAGAACATGCAGGGGGACTGTTGAATGGATTACTATATTATCAATGCATAGTCTCACATGTGTGTACACCGGTCGCAAAGGTATGTCCCAGTGGACATGGCGTGAAATGGAGTGCAGTTTGTCATGATGAAAATCATAGTATTTGTGGAAGTTTTCGGTATTACGAATAAGTAAAGGTGAATCCCTTATGTATTTTGAACAGGGACGTTCCTTCTGTCCGTGGAGCGTCCCCTTGTTTTATGAGTTGATTTTTAGAGAATAATGAGATATCATAAATACATTACATAAATATGTTTAGCAGGATTATATTTCAGGCTTCAGAAAAGGAGACCGATGATGAGAAGATATCAGATTTGTGTGACAGCCCTGCTGGTGGCAATGGCTGTGATGACAGGCTGCGGCAAGGGTGGAAATACATCCGTGGAGGAGCAGCCGCCGGTAGACTGGAAGACGGAGGGCTTTGCGGTTGCCGGCGCTGTGGAAGAAAAGCAGGAATACTGGGTTCAGAAATATATCCCCTGGGAGCGTGACGGGGGGGAAATAGACACAGAGACAGAGCAGATACTATTTGAAGATAGTATTTCTTGTGTTTACGGAAGTAAAATCTACTGGCTGTCTGCCGTGATACAGCCTCCCTATGCCCAGGCGGTAAGGTGGGCGCTGGAAAGCTATGACACGGAGACCATGGAGTCCACAGTCAGGGAACTGTCCTATGAGGAGCTGGGACAGGAAAAAGAAGGGGACAGTTATCTGGTAGCCATGGATGTGGTAGCCGAAGACAGCTTTGTATTTCAGTGGGTTGAGCAGGAGAGAAATAGGGAAAGGCTTGTCCACCAGACGGTGAACAGGATGATTTACAAGTCTCCCGGGAGTGAGGCGTATGCTGTGGATTTGTGGGAGACCTATCTGGAAAAAGGGATTGCAGAAGAGATCTTTGAGGAAAATATGGTCATTCCGCGGGGCTACTGTGTCTGTGACGGAGCGGGAAATACCTATGCGAAAGCCGGGGAGACGAAGTATGGATATTCCGGGCTGTATGTGTTTGACCGGGAGGGAAATATCCTGCTGGAGTACCGGGGCAGACCGGAGCAGATGCTGGAGGAGCCCATGCGGATGGAGAGCGGGGAGCTGGTGTACCCTGTTTATGACGTCAATGAGAAGTGCTATTATTTCCTGTGGCCGGATACGGAGAAGCAGGAAATGCATACCTTGGCAAAGCTGGAGGGCACAAAGTTTATAAAGCGGCTGTACGGCATCCGGGGAAATGATATCTATTACGAGAATGGTGAAGGGATTGTCAGATGGAACATCGGAAACGGGAGAAGGACTCTTGTGCTGAACTACCAGGACAGCGGGATTACCTCCGTTTTTCAGACCATGCTGGTGTTCAGGAAGGATAAGCCCCCGGTGCTGCGGCTCTATGGGAATATCTCCGGAAGACAGGAGGACTGGCTGGTTCTCCTGTCCCCGGAGGAGCCGCCCGGGGAGGAAGCGGTGCGTGTGGCAGATCTGGTCGGTACCAATCCGGGAAGCAGACAGGTAACGGAATGTGCGGCCCTGGTATCCAGAAGTGATCCGAATTTGTCCTTTGACTACAAGAGCGGGGGAGAGGACGCAGAGACCTTCCGGACTAAAATTATGGCAGAGCTTGCAGCAGGAGGAGGTCCCGATATCCTGTACGTGACACGGTCCGACATGAGGATTCTGCAGGAAAAAGGTCTTCTGCTGGATCTGAGTGAACTGATTCCCCGGGAGACACTGGAGGATCTGCTGCCCGGTGTGATAGATATGGGAACCATTGACGGGAAGCTGGTGGGACTGGCACCAAATGTAACAGCAGAGGGAATGGCAGTGGCCTGTGATACCTGGGCAGGGGATACCTGGCAGCTGGAGGATGTGCTGGGACTTATGGAGGAGGGAAAGCTGGAAAGTACTGTCTATTATGCAGATGCACAGATTTATTTCGCACCTCTCGCCGTGGTAAACCTGCTCACGGGATGCAGCCTGGAGAATTCCTTTCTGATTGACTGGGAAAAGAGAGAGTGCCATTTTGAGGACGAAAGGTTTGTCCGGCTTCTGGAAATCACTAACATCAATTGGGCTGCCCTGGACGGGGACGTGGAAACCTGGCTGAAGGGGGGAAAGAGGGCGGCCTTCTTCTACCTTGGATCATCGTATGGTTTCAGTGAGTTCGGCGTTTTTGCAGACAGGGAAGGGGGGCACTTTGTGGGATTACCCACGGAAGGTACCGGCGGCAATTATCTGGATACGGCAGGGGTGCTGGTGGTGAATGCCAACACGAAAAAGACGGAAGTGATTCAAAAGTACATGGAACTTCTGCTGGGAGAAGAGATACAGGAGCTCGTTAATTTCGGTCTAAGTTCTGCGCTGGGTGTCCGCCGGATTTCCACGGAGGAGATTGAGGAGCTGCCGGAGGGCGGATATCAGTGGAGAGGCAGGGAACTGGCAGTGATGCGGGACGGAACCACATCCCTGCACAGAGTGAAGGCCTTTCTGGAAAGCTGTGTGCCTTCCCCCGGACAGTATCCCGAGCTGAGTCGTATTATCTACGAAGAGCTGGAGGCAATGTATGCAGGAAACAAGAGCCCCAGACAGACGGCCGAGATTATCGATAACAGGATTCAGACGTATCTGGATGAAGGAAACTGAAAGACGGAGTGATTAGAGAGGAGGATACGATGCGTACGCGGATGGTAATTTTATTGATGGTCATGGCGGTGATGACAGGCTGCGGCAAGGGGGCGGAGCCGACGTCTTCTTCGGAGACGCAGGAAGTGGTAGACTGGAAGACAGAGGGTTTTGCCGCACCGGAAGAGTTGAAGGTAGAACAGGTTCTCTGGGCAGGGCAGTATCTGCCTTGGGAGCATGAGACCGGGACCTCCGCTGACGGAGTCGGGGAACTGAGTTATCTGGATTCCGGCGTATGCGGGGAAGTGTTCTGGTACTTTGGAGTGGAACCCATAGCCGATGGAGAGTCTGCGCTGGAACCGGATAGAAAATATGTCCTGGAGATTTATGACACCATCAAGGGAGAATCCATTTTTAAATCCTTTTCTCCGGAGGAACTTGGTCTGGAGGACCCGGGCTTGTTTGACAGCATGGATATGATGGACAGGGAGCATTATGTGTTCCGATGGGCAGGCTACAATCAGAATGAGGAGGGCATGTACCACCAGACTGCAGACTGTATGGTCTATACGGATTTGGCGGGAGAACTTCAGACCGCGGATTTCCGGAAAACCTATCTGGATAAGGGATTGATGGGGGAGCAATTTACAGAGCTTCCTCTTTTGAATGTGCTCGACTGGGGTTGTGACGGCAAGGGCAGCATCTATGTGACAGCTCCTGTAAACGGCAGTACCCGGTTTTACCTGTTGGATAAAAGCGGGGAGCTTCTGCTGGAGCATAAGGTGACGGGAGGCTGGGAGCTGGTGGCACCTCTGCGCACACAGGAGGGTGAACTGATTCTCCCAGTCTATGAGGAGAACAGTTATGCTTTTTTATGGGTGGACACGGCGGGGCGGGAGTTACGCCCGCTGGTTCGAATAGAGACCTCCAAACCTTACATCGACCAGATGTATGGCATGCTGGGAAACGATATATATTACAGGTCGTCGGAGGGAACGGATGCCGGAATTGTAAGGTGGAATATCAAAAGTGGCAGCAAGGTACAGGTGCTCAGTCTCCGAACAGCCGGAATCAGTACGGGACATCAAACCATGTTGGCGTTGCGGGAAGGACAGACTCCGTATCTGCGACTCACAAACTACAGCAGGCAGAAGCCGGAGGAATGGCTTACCGAACTGAAGGAGCAGAAGCCTGCGGAGGAGGAAGACGTCCGGGTGGCAGATCTTACAGGTTCGGGGGAGCTGGTGGAAAAATGTGCTACACAGGCCTCCATGGAGAAGCCGGGTGTCAGCTATCAGTATGAGAATGCGTCGGCGCAGGAAGCCCGGGACAGAATTATGGCTGAGTTATCCCAGGGAAAGGGACCGGATCTTCTCTTTGTCAGCATGGAGGATTTGTATGTGCTGGAGGAGAAGGGACTGCTGATGGACATAGGGGAACTGCTGCCGCGGGAACTGAAGGAGGAGCTTCTGCCGGGAGCCCTGGAGCTTGGTGCCGTCGACGGGAAGCTTTATGGGCTGCCTGCGGCAATCATGGCGAAAACATTGGTGGTGTCCGGGGAAACCTGGAGCCGGGACACCTGGCAGCTGGAGGATATAATCGGTCTTATGGAGGAAGGAAAGCTGACAGGGGCGCTGCGCTCTCCGCTTTTCATGAGCGGCGATTATTTGCCGCCGTCTCTCACGGTGTTGAATCTGATAGGCGACAGTCTGGGAGATTCCTTCCTGATTGACTGGGAGAACAGAAGCAGCCATTTTGATGATGAGAGGTTCATTCGGCTGCTGGAGCTTACCGCCACGGATAGGAGCAAAGTCTCTTCCGAGACAGAGGAATGGCTGGATGGCGGAAAGAGCATAATGTGGGGATATTTTATGTCTGCCTCCGACTTTCTCGATTTTTTTGCGCATATGGAAAAGGAAAGCGGCAGAATTACCGGATACCCCACGGAGGGTTCCTGCGGAAGTTATCTGGTGCCGGATGGCGGTGTGTTGGTTGTGAATGTGAACATGGTTCGGAAGGAGACTGTAACCGATTTCCTTGAAATATTGCTTAGCAGGGAATTGCAGTTGAAAAACGGGTCGATGTGTATGAGCGTCAGGAGACTGTCTCCGGAAGATTATATTGTAGAAAAGGAAGACGGCAGACTCCTGTTCATGGGAAATGACAGGTGTGAGGTGCCGGTATTCCGGGACGGAACTACGGCGCTGGACCGTGCAAAGGTCTTTCTGGAGAGCTGTGTGGCGGAACCTCCTGCTTATGCCCGGATTATCAGTATTATTTCAGAGGAACTGAATGCTATGCATACGGAGAAGAAGTCGCCCCGAACCACGGCGGAGACCATCAACAGACGCGTCCAGCTTTATCTGGACGAAGGGAATTAATGGTGCAGGGACGTTCCTTCTGTCCAAAGAGCGTCCCTTTGGTTTATTATTACATCAAATTTCCGGTTGAAAAACGAACATATGTTTGCTATAATGTGAAACACAGGAGGTAACATATGATTGAAAAGCATTATTTTTCATATTGATGTGAACTCGGCCTTCCTGTCCTGGGAGGCCGTTTTTCGTTTAAAGCATCGTGGGGGGACGCTGGATTTGCGGCAGATACCGGCGGCTGTCGGAGGGGATATGACCATGCGCCATGGGATTATTCTTGCCAAATCCATACCGGCGGGAAAATATGGTGTGCGGACGGGGGAGAGTATACCGGAGGCGAAGAAGAAATGTCCGAACCTTATGCTTGTGCCGCCCAATTACAGCCTGTATGAGAGATGTTCGGCTGCATTTATGGAGATTTTGCGGGAGTATTCGGACGTGGTGGAGCAGTACAGCATAGATGAAGCCTTTGTGGATATGAGTACCACTTGCCATCTCTTCGGTACACCGGAGGAAACAGCAGGGCAGATTCGGGAGCGGATCTATCAAGAGCTGGGATTTACGGTGAATATTGGGATTTCGGAGAACAAGCTGCTGGCGAAGATGGCGTCGGATTTCCGGAAACCGAACCGGGTGCATACTTTGTACGCCCATGAAATAAGAGAAAAAATGTGGCCATTGCCGGTATCGGATTTGTTTTTTGTCGGCAGAGCCACAGCAAAGAGGTTGCTGGAACTGGGAATCCGAACCATTGGAGAGCTGGCGCAGGCGGATCCTGTGATGTTGAGGGACTATTTGAAAAAACAAGGGGAGGTAATCTGGGGCTTTGCCAATGGCATCGACTGTTCTCCGGTGTTATCGGAGGCGCCGGCCAATAAGGGCTACGGAAACAGTACGACTGCGCCCTTTGATGTGACAGATAGGGAGAACGCCGAGAAGATATTGCTGGCATTGGCAGAGACCGTGGGGAGCAGACTCAGGCAGGACGGCGTGCAGATAGAGGTGGTGGCAGTTGGAATCAAAAGTACAGATTTGTCCTATGCATCACACAGGAAGATTCTGTCTGCCTCTACCAATATCACGGGAGAGATATACCGGGCGGCCTGCGAATTGTTTCGTGAATTGTGGGATGGCGCACCAATCAGGCACCTTGGAATCCACACCTGCAGGGTGCAGTCGGGAGAATTTGCGAGACAGCTGACCTTATTCGATGAGATAGACTATAGCAAGCTGATGAAGGTAGACGAGACGATGGATGGTATCAGGAAGCGTTACGGTATTGACTCGGTGAAGCGGGCGGTATTCCTGAACCAGCCCATTGATCATATGTGCGGCGGAATTTCCAGGGAGAAAAGAGAGGTGGATTACTCGAAGCTTAAAATTGAGTAGGAAGAGGAACAATAGAGTAATCAGCGTTAAGGAGGTGTAAACAATGGCTTTTGGAATCGGAGTAAACAGTCAGAGTACAAATGAAGGTCCAATACGGGGAACTCAGCGGGAGATTGCCTGTGAATGCTGGTTTACGAGTAATGGTCGGATTACACCACTGATGATAAAGCTGCAGGATGAAGAGGGAGAGATTCAGACAGTCAGACCAATCTATGTTCATTCTCAGACAAAGAAAAACTATGCGGGGACACCCTCAATTGAGTTTGACTGCACCATTGAAATTCAGCAGCGCAGTTATCGGGTATGGTTGATTTATTTTCAATCGGAGAATCGGTGGGTGCTCAATTTTCGGTAAGGAAATACATTTTTGGGAAAGTGATTTTGTATAAAAATAACAAAAAAGGACGGAATTCCTGCCGGCTTCGTATTGACTTAATGAGAAATAACAGGTAAACTGCATTTATATGCACAAAAGAGGGAGGAAAATACATGAGTTCATCATTAATCTGCATATTGATTTCAATGATTCTCTACCTGGCTGCAGTGCTGATTATCGGTTTCAGCTTTGCAAAGAAAAATGAGTCTGCTTCCGATTTCTATCTGGGAGGCCGTAAGCTTGGTCCCTTCGTGACGGCTATGAGCGCCGAGGCTTCGGACATGTCAAGCTATCTGTTGATGGGACTGCCCGGTCTGGCTTATCTCTCGGGACTGGCCGACGTGGGCTGGACGATTATCGGTCTGGCTGCAGGCACCTATCTGAACTGGCTGCTGGTGGCAAAGCGCCTGCGTCATTACACGCACAAGACGGATTCTTTCACATTGCCTCAGTTCTTGTCTGACAGATACCGGGACAAGAAACATATATTATCCACCATTGCGGCGTTGGTGATTATCGTCTTTTTTGTTCCGTATACTGCGTCCGGCTTTGCTGCCTGCGGTAAGCTTTTTGGCACCTTGTTTGAAGCAGATTATATGTTGGCTATGATTATTTCAGCCATCATTATCGTTGGATATACCACAGCAGGCGGATTCCTGGCGGCTTCCACTACAGACTTTATTCAGAGTATCATCATGTCCTTTGCATTGCTCTTTGTGCTTGGCTTCTCTGTAGTCAAGGCAGGAGGCGCGGGTGCGGTACTGGACAATGCCAGGAACTTGGAGGGATATTTGTCCATGACTGCTACCTACGTGGCTGATACGGGGGCTTCCAAGCCTTATACGTTTCTGACGATTATCTCTACCTGTGCATGGGGACTCGGTTATTTCGGAATGCCTCATATTTTACTTAGATTTATGGCGATTGAGGATGAGCAGAAGCTGAAGACCTCCAGACGCGTGGCATCTGTCTGGGTAGTGATTGCCATGAGCATCGCTGTTCTGATTGGTATTGTCGGAAAAGCGCTCAGCGATAAGGGACTGGTTGTTGCGCTTGCGGGAACCGACACAGAGACTATTATCATCCGTATTGCGGATCTTTTGTCCAAATCCGGTATTTTTCCTGCGTTGATTGCCGGTCTGGTCATGGCAGGGATTCTGGCAAGTACCATGTCCACAGCGGATTCCCAGCTCCTGGCTGCCGCATCCAGTGTGTCCCAGGATATTCTGCAGGGAGCACTGCACATTAAGCTTTCCAAGAAAGTCAGTATGCTGATTGCGCGTCTTACCGTTATTGCCATTGCGATTCTGGGTGTATTCATTGCGAGAGATCCCAAGAGCTCTATCTTTGGTATCGTATCCTTTGCATGGGCAGGCTTCGGTGCTGCTTTCGGTCCCGTGGTGTTATTCTCTCTGTTCTGGAAACGCACTACCTTTGCAGGGGCGCTTGCCGGTATGGTTTCCGGTGGCGCGATGGTGTTCATTTGGAAATATGTAATCGCACCTAAGGGTGGAGTATTTGCGATTTATGAGTTACTGCCTGCATTTCTGGTTGCAATGATTGTGCTGGTGGTTGTCAGCCTTTGCACCAAGGCACCCTCTGAGGAGATTCAGAAGGAGTTCGATGAGGTCTGGCAGGAGGTTGCGCATAAGTAAAGGATTGCGACAGGATAAAGCTTGGGTTTGTCCAGAGGTAGCCTAGAATGAAAGAAAGTAATACAATGAGGAAGGCAGCGCCGTTTCTGGTGGCTGCCGCCTCCGCTTTATGGGGAATTTTAGTAATATTTGTGAGAAAACTGAACGCGGCCGGATTTTCCGCCATGGAGATCGTGTGTATCAGATCCTATGGAAGTGTTTTCTTTTTGTTTCCGGGAATCGGATTGCTGCAGAAGGTGACAAAGAAGAATTTTCTGCATGTCAGAATCAGGGACTGTTGGTGTTATGTGGGGACAGGCATTTTCAGCATTGTGTTCTTCAGTTATTGTTATTTTAAGAATGTGGGAATCTCCTCCGCAGCATTTTCTTCCATTCTGATGTATACCTCTCCGGTGTGGGTGATGCTGATGTCCATGGTCTGTTTTCGTGAGAAAATGAGCCGGAGAAAGTGGATTTCCCTTGTGCTTGCATTGGCAGGCTGTGTGCTGGTCAGCGGTATTACTTCCGGGCCGGGCAACATCAGTGTCCGTGGCTTACTGCTTGGAGTCTGCTCCGGTATCGGATATGGACTGTACACAATTTTTGGACAATATGCCTTGAATAAGGGCTATCATCCCATGACGGTGTCTGCCTATACCTTTCTCTTTGCCTGTGTGGGAGTGCTGCCCTTTGTCAGGTTGCCGGAAATTGTAGAGAAGCTGAACGAAGCCCCTGCATACTGGGGAGTGGGGCTGGCGATGGCTTTCTTTTCCACCACGGTTTCTTTTTCCCTTTATACGCTTGGATTAAAGTATATGGAACCGGGGAGGGCAGCCGTACTTGCCACCCTGGAGCCGATTGTCTCCGCACTGACGGGAGTACTCTGCTATAAGGAAAAGCTTTCTGCAGTAATGCTTGCCGGTATGCTTCTTGTGCTGATTGCATCGGTCCTGGTAAGCAGGAAAGAGGAAGAATAAGGAGAAAATATCATGACTATTGAAGAAATGTTTTGCTATTTTGATGATAAATATGGTGATGAATTATGATCTAATGTTTCAAAAGGATGTACGGGCTGTGGCCCGAAGCTATTTTGCGGATGATGTGTTATACTTGATAGATGAAGAGAAGGATACCTATCGGATTTATAATTTGACATATAGTCATAACAACTTGGCCGGATTTCTTAATTTGTAGAGATGGCTAATATAGGAGAAGTAAAAAAATATTTGGAAAGACAGTTTGTTGAAGAGTATATGTAGAAAATGCTCCTTTGGACACTGTCAGATTCCTATAAAACGGAGGATATTTATGAATCCATGGATAATAGATATTGGATATTTAATACTGCTATTATGTTTGGTAATAATGATAGTAGCATCTGTAGTGATAATGATAGCAAGAAAGCGTAAGAAGAAAAATGTGAAACCGACTGTAATATCATTACTTATAGGAATCTTGCTCTTGGGGGTACTTATATTATATATCGTTTCTCATTCGACATATTATAAATATAATGATTGGTTCATTATAAACAGCAACATTCATATAGTTCAGCAAAAGTATGGAGATTTTGATTTGGGAACTATAACGGAAAATAAGGCGGGAAGAGTTGCATACTATATTTATACTGATAATGGACCTATTATTCCTGACCATTTGAAGCATTATTACTATATGGAATATGATGAATGGGGTGTTATATATAAAGTATACGAAGGATGTCAACCAGGCGGTTGATGATTAAGTTTGTTGAGACACACTCCATGCTGACAACCGAATTCGCAGAATGCTACGCATTCGCAGCTCTACTCGCTTGTCGCCCTATGAATCCAGTCCGAAATTCAGCCTTATGTGAGCAAGCTCCCGGCAGCCAATTCGGTGCATCCTCGCATGGCTTGTGGCTGACGTGAAAATTTTCATTTCCAAGAAGAAATCTATAGTGAAAGATTATATTGCAGAGAATACCTCGCCGATGGGGGCGGAAATCAGCAAATCCGCAAAGTTGTCCCTGGGGGTGGAGGACTTGTTGATGACCACAAGCTTATCTCCCTGAAAATAATCAATGAGTCCGGCGGCGGGGTAAACAGCAAGAGAGGTACCGCCGATGATGAGCACCTCGGCATTGCTGATATAGTGAACGGCTTCCTGTATGGTATCCTGATTCAGGCCTTCCTCGTATAATACCACATCAGGCTTCACCGGACCGCCGCATTTTTTACATTTGGGAACACCCTTGGTATCAAGAATATATTGCAGATCATGGAATTCGCCGCAGCGTTCGCAGTAGTTGCGAAGCACGGAGCCATGGAGCTCCAGCACCACTTTGCTTCCGGCTGCCTGATGCAGTCCGTCAATATTCTGGGTGATAACAGCCCGAAGCTTTCCCTGTTTTTCAAGCTCTGCCAGCTTGCGGTGAGCTGCGTTGGGTGCGACATCTGTAAAGAGCATCTTGTTTCTGTAGAAACGGTAGAACTCCTCGGGATTTTTTCGATAAAAGGTATGACTTAAGATGGTCTCGGGAGGATAGTCATACTGCTGATGGTAGAGACCGTCCACGCTTCTGAAGTCAGGTATGCCGCTTTCGGTGGACACGCCGGCCCCACCGAAAAAGACGATATTATTGTATCTCTGAATGATTTCTCTTAACTCTTCAATGGCTTTTAGGGTATCTTCCCGGTGGTTCATGGCTGTTCTCCTTTTTGTTTCGGCTTTATGCGCCTGCCGGCGTTCTGCTCTGCTTTCGCAGGCTGCCTGTTTTTCATCTGAACTCATTATAGCATAAATGGCTTTGGATAATAAGATATAAATTCTTAAGAAAACCATAAGTAATGACTATTGAGACCTGCCTGCTTTTTGTGATATATTATGTTAAAAGAATCAAAAATACGGAACTTTGTATTTTATTAGGTTTTATACGGCAGAAGGGAGGCAGAAAGCATGAAGAAAGGCGTGTTTTTTTATATATTGGGAATAGGTTGTATTCTCTATTGTCTTTCGGTTGCTGCGGTGGGTTTTGGCACCTGGTTTTTTCTGATATGGGGCGTGGCAGGTGTTGGCAGTATTTTGTTTGGATTAGCACTGGACCTGAAATGGTTTCAGATACTTCCGCGCTGGCTGCGGCTGACGGGACTTGGAGTGATTGCAGCCGGAATTTTGGTTTTCTGCGTCGTGGAGGGAATGATACTGAGTGAATTTTGCGCTGAGGCGGAGCCCGGAGCCGATTATTGTATCATACTGGGTGCCCAGTGGAAGAAAAACGGCCCAAGTGAAGTACTTCGCAGAAGGCTAGACAAGGCAGTGGAATATCTAAAGGATAATCCGGAAACCATTGCCATTGTTTCCGGCGGACAGGGAGGCAATGAAATAATCCCGGAGGCAGAGGGCATGGCAGGATATCTGGAAGACGCAGGAATCGAAAGAGCGCGTATTCTTGTGGAAAACAAGTCCCGAAATACATATGAAAACCTGGAATTCAGCGGGAAGCTTATAGACAAAGAAAACTGTCGTGTAGTGATTGTGACCAATAACTTTCATGTGTTTCGAGCTCTGAGAATAGCGAAGAAGCAGGGATATCATGCGGAGGGGCTGGCGGCGGATTCGGTGGAGGCACTGTTGCCAAATAATCTGTTGCGGGAGTTTGTTGGGGTAATGAAGGATACCTTGATGGGGAATATGTGAAAGTGACATGAAAAACATATAACAAATACAATGCATGTTGCTGGAAGAATCAAAGCGGTCAGCAATTGATAGTATAGCAGGAAGAGAAGGACGGTGACGGGAAATGGATATTCATGTGGGAGATATTGTGAAGCTGAAAAAGAATCATCCGTGTGGGAGCAATGAGTGGGAGGTTTTGCGTGTCGGAGCTGATTTTCGAATTAAGTGTCTGGGGTGTGGACACCAGGTGATGATTGCACGTCCGCTGCTGGAAAAGAATATCAGGGAGATTCGATAGACTTGTAAAGTTACAAAACTGAAAAGCCATAGAAATATATGTTTGACATAGAAGTGTTTCAGTGATATTATCGTAACAAAGAGGTGCTACCGATAGACGGTTAGCCTGATATTTTTTTGGCAAAAAGACCGCCGGGTTTGTCAGACGTGGGCGGTCTTTTTGTGCTTATTTTTTGCTCTTGGAACCAACGGTATAGCCAAGAGCAAAGCATGTCATACATAAGCTGATGATGGCTATAAAAAGGTCCGTTGTTAGCATAAGCATCAACCTCCTCATTAGATTTCCGAAATGGATTTCTATGTAAACGTAAGCTATAACTCTTACGGAGAAGGCTAACCGCCTACCGTGTAGGGTAGCACCAAGAGTATTATAGTATTTGAACGTAGAAAAATCAACATTAAAAGCCGCGAAATATGATAATAAAATGCTTCGCAAATACTCTGACAGAAAATTTATATCGAAAATTAGGAAAAACTCTTGATTTTAAAGAACTTTTATGATAGCATATTTCCTTGTGATGAATAAATTCCTTGCTCGCACAAGAAGTGCGGGCCAGAGACCAAAAGGAGGTAACAAGCATGAACAAGTATGAATTAGCCGTAGTTGTGTCCGCTAATATCGAAGACGAAGAGAGAGCAGCAGTTGTTGACAAGTGCAAGGCTCTGATTGAAAGATTCGGCGGTACCATCACAGGAGTGGATGATTGGGGCAAGAAGAAGCTTGCTTACGAAATCCAGAAGATGAAAGAAGCTTTCTATTATTTCATCAAATTCGACGCTGAGAGTACTGCGCCTGCTGAGATTGAGAGCCGTATGCGCATTATGGACAATGTGCTCAGATATTTGGTTGTCAGACAGGACGAGGCTTAATTAGAAAGCGAGAGTAGTTATGAACAAAGTAATTCTTATGGGAAGATTGACCAGAGACCCCGAAGTGAGATATTCACAAGGGAGCAGTCAGACCACGATAGCACGTTTTTCCATTGCCGTTGACAGAAGATTTAAGCGTGAGGGCGAGCCGGACGCTGATTTCTTTAACTGCACCTGTTTTAATAAGCAGGCTGAGTTTGTGGAGAGATATCTTCATAAGGGTGTAAAGGTTCTTCTGAGCGGAAGAGTTCAGAATGACAATTATACCAACAAGGATGGTCAGATGGTATACAGTGTGCGTATTATGGTGGACGAGATTGAGTTTGCCGAGAGCAAAAATGCAGCCGGGGGCAACGGTGGTAATATGGGTGGAAGCAGTGCTCCTGCCACGTTTGGCGCCGGTGATGGTTTTATGAATATCCCTGACGGAATTGATGAGGAATTACCATTTAACAATTAACTGAAGTTTATTTTGTAAGATAGGAGGCACCTAAAATGGCTTTTAATAAGGCAGAGAAGTCCGATGCGCCGATGAGAAAAAAAGGCGGTATCCGCAGAAGAAAAAAGGTTTGCGTATTTTGTGGCAAGGATAATGTAATTGATTATAAGGATGCTAATAAGCTGAAGAGATATGTGTCCGAGAGAGGAAAGATTCTTCCTCACCGTATCACCGGCAACTGTGCAAAGCATCAGAGAACCTTGACCGTAGCAATCAAGAGAGCACGTCATCTTGCGATTATGCCTTACGTTCAGGATTAATTTTAACCACTAGGAGGACGCTTTCCGAGAAATCAGGAAAGCGTCTTTTTGTTTGCGCGCCATGGGCGCGCTCTAACGGGTGAAAGTCCCGAACACGCCTAGGCAACGAGGAAGTGTATAGCTGAACAGCAAGGGTGTCCATCG
>JBJENR010000070.1:6358-14844 GCA_051880315.1 Acetatifactor sp. | reverse complement strand
GATTTGTTGTATGCGCGGTATGGATGTATAGAAAACTATTTTGATGCCATCGGCGTGGATTCGGCAGTTCAAACTGCCATCAGGGAAAAAATGCTTTCGGAATAGAACATCGAATAGGAAATTATGGCAAACAAAAACGAACTTGACAGAGCACTCCAACTGCATTTGCAGGCATTAACAGATGAAAAAAGGCTACACGGTGCAAGGTATCGTGTGGCCTTGTGCTGTAATATCGTGGCAGATGGTGTGGTAGGAACTGCGGAGTCATTGGTGGATACGCAGTCTGTTACCAAGCTGTTTACGGCAGTGGCGATATTACAGTTACAGGAAAAAGGAATTCTTTCACTACAGGATTCGGTAGCAGATTTTTTGCCGGAGTTTAGAAAATCTCCTTTTTCAAAAATTACAATATTGCATCTGCTGACCCATACCTCCGGGCTTGCGGCGTTACAGGATGCCTTTCCCGAGAGAAAACTTGATTGGGAAGACCATGTGAATCCGGCGAACATAAAAGGAACCTGGATTCCGGCCATTTTAGAAAAGGGTTTATTTTTTGAACCGGGAACGCGGTGGGAATATTCCAAGGCAGGTTTTTGTATCTTGGGTGAGATGATACAGCGAGTAACCGGGCAAAGGGCGGAGGAATTTATAAGGGAAAATATTCTTTTACCCTGTGAAATGAGAAAGAGCCATTGGAATCGGAACATGGATCCGATTTGGGAGGAGATACCGAAGACAGCATGGGGGCTCCTTACACCCTTGGAGGAACTGGTACAATTTGGTATGATGCTTGCAGAAAGCGGTGTGTATAAAGGAAAAAGAGTTCTTTCGGAAAAATCCATAGAAATGTTGGAAACGAATTGTCTGCCGCCGGATATCAGAGATTATTGTTGGGATCATGGCGGAAAACCGGTGGCTTACGGGGCGGGATGTCCGGTCTATGTCCCCGGTTACGAACCACAGTGGACAGTAGGAGAACGAACAATCTACCATGAGGGCGCAGGAGCCTGTATGCTTCTGATAAATCGAAAAGAGCGATTGGCAGCAGCATGGAATACACCCTTTACGGATAAGAGCGGCTGGTGCGAGGAAGCCGTGAAGGGTACAGCCGGCGTGTTGTGGAGGTACGCTTGTGAGTGTTTGTGAAGAAATGGAAAGTGAATGCTCGCAAATAATTCGCCTTAGAGGCGAACTGTTGTAACGCACGCCGTTATTGTATGTGATATATTGAGCATGTATACTACAAGGGGGTAAGGTCCATGGGAAGGCAAGTGAAGCTTTGTATTAAGGAATTGCGTGAACAGCGTGGCATGACGCAGAAGGAACTGGCAGAGAAAATGCAGGTTTCATTTCAGACCATCAGCAAATGGGAGAACGGTGTGAATATGCCGGATATTACTAACATCCCGAAACTTGCTGATCTATTTGGGGTGAGTGCAGATGTGCTTCTTGGATTGCAGCCTATGGAACAAAAGACGGATTGGCGCAAGTTCGACGGAGTGGATTACTGGAATACAAACAGAGAATTATTCAAGGTATGGAAGACTCTTTATTGGAATGAGGATTATTTTGCCTTCTTGGTAAAAGAAGTGTGGAAACTTGACTATCCGGTGGAGCTTTTGGAGTTTGGCTGTGGGTTTGGCTATTTGGGGATGAAATTTATGCAATTGCTGCCGGAGGGAAGCGGTTATACCGGGATTGAACTGGATGAGAAGGAACTGTCGGAGGCAAAACAGATATTTGCTCAAACGCCGTATTCTCATACATTTTTAAAACAGGATATTTATGAGTATGAACCCGGGAAAAAATATGATATTGTCGTGGCACTATACCTGATGTCCTATATCAGGCATCCGGAACAAATGATAGAAAAAATGAAGGCATCTTTAAAACCGGGCGGAATCATTATACTGATTGATTCCAATATGGAGGTGGAACAGGCAGGATATTTTTCCGGTCTTGAAAAAGAGGAAAACGGAAAGCGCCGACCGGATTTTACGGAGGTGTGGGAGAGCGAGGTCTGTCACAAGGAAAGAGATTACAGGATGGGGACGAAACTTCCGTATCTGCTGAAAAAAGCAGGGTTTCAGGATGTGCAGGCCCGCATCAGTGATAAGGTGATTGTATACGATCCGACAAATAAAGTGAAAAAGGACGAAAACGATATTTTTCGTTATGTGTATGAACATGAGGATTCTTTTCGTGAGGGAGCCGGATTTTTTACAATCAGGGGTGCCGGATATCAACGGGCGCTGGAATATGTGGATTATTATAAGAGAACAAAAGAATATTTTGATTCAGAGGAGCCTTTTGCAGTAAAGACATCAGGGTTGTATTTCGTATATGCAAAATTGTGATGTTTCTTTCCCTGCGGACAGGCGCGGAGGGAGGAGTATACACACAATGAAACTCAAAAAAAGTTTTACGGGAAAAATAATTCACAATAACCTTTATGCCATGAAAGAAATGATGGCGATTTCCAAGGAGCGAGTGGTGTGTTCCATCATCAAACGTCTCATTGAGTACTTGCTATGGGTATTTTATAGTGCTTTTTTTGTTCGGTTTATTTTGGATGCGCTGGAACAGGAAAAAGCACTGAAGGAAATACTGATTGCAATAGCAGTAATCGGTGGGATTAGTCTGGTGCTGGAATTTTTTTTATATTATTGTAACAATGTACTGTTTCCGGCGTGGAATGTAAGAATCTTTCATGAGCTATACAAAAAAGTATATAAAAAGGCAGAAAATGTGGAAATCGGGTGTTATGAAAACAGGGAGTTCTACGATAAATTTTCTACTGCCATTGATGATATGGGAAACAAGCTGTGTCAGTGTGTGGATAATATGAGTACTGTTTTTTGCGGAACCATCGGCGGGGTGCTGGCTTGTTATACCATGGTGGAAATCGACCCTTGGACAGTGGTGTTTTTGGTAGCTCCATTACTTGGCAATTTTCTGTTTGCACCGAAGATGAACAAGATTTTTTATGACCGGTATCAGGACGGCGTACCGTATGACAGAAAGCTGGCCTATGTGAACAGGGTCATGTATTTGAAAGAATATGCAAAAGAGTTTCGTCTTTCCAAGGTGTTTCGAGTGGTTCAGGAACAATATAGCGAGGCAACAGAAGGAAAATCAGAGATTTGGAGACCATATTTCAAGCGGGCATTTCTGTTGGGAATGTTACAATATTTCTTTTCCTATATAGTGATTTTTGAGGGAATCTTGTTATACGGAGCTTATCAGGCGCTGGTGCCTGAGGCACCCGGTATTACCTTTTCACAGATGGCGGTACTTACCAGTGTTATGGTAACGGCATCATGGGTGTGGGTTCAGGTCATTCAAGCGGTGAATCGTGGTACGGAAAATAGTATGTTAGTGGAAAATTTCAGGAATTTTCTTGCTTATGAGGAACAGATACCTGAGGATGGAACCGGAGATTTACCTGACTCTGAAATAAAGTCCATTGAATTTTCGCATGTCAGTTTTGGTTATCCCAACGGAAAGCAAATACTTTCAGATGTTTCCTTTACGATAGAAGCAGGAAAGAATCTGGTGCTGGTAGGTCATAACGGTGCGGGAAAAAGTACGATCATAAAGCTGTTATTGCGCCTTTATGACCCTACGGAAGGTGTGATTAAGGTGAATGGAAGAGATATACGGGAATATCAGCTTTCTGCTTATCGTAACTTATTCGCCTGTGCCTTTCAGGATGGTGTAGTTTTTCCGGGTACTGTCCGCTACAATGTGTTGATGGGAAGAGAGGGAACGGACCAGGAGGTGATTACTGCGCTTCAAAAGGCAGGGGTGTATGAAAAGATGGAAAGTCTGCCATTAGGGATAGACAGTCAACTAACGAAGGAGTTTGATGAGAACGGAACACTGCTTTCCGGCGGTGAATGTCAGAAGATATTGGTGGCCCGGGCTTTTGCAAAGCCGGCACCGGTTGCAGTGTTTGACGAACCATCATCTGCCCTGGACCCCATAGCAGAACATGAACTGTTATCCGGTATTTTGAAGGAGACGGATGGCAAGACCAGGATATTGATTTCACATCGCCTGTCCTGTGTGAAGGAAGCGGATTATTTGATTCTGTTGGAAAACGGAAGAATTGTGGAGGAAGGTACTCATCAGATGCTTCTGAAAAAGCAAGGAAAGTATGCTGAGCTTTACAAAGTTCAGGAGCAAAATTATTGTGCTTTTCATACAGAGAAGGAGGTGATGAGGAATGAGTGCTAAAAAAGACAAGGCGAAAGGCATAAGTACAAAACGAATGCTTTCCAATAACTTCTTTCTTTTAAAATTCATGTTTCGTGGGACACCGGTGTATGCAATCAGCATAATGATTGAGGCAGTACGGCACAATCTGGTAAATTTTTTAGAGCAGACCGTCTGCGTATACCTGATTTTGGATGTTATTGAGACGAGAAAACCGTATCAGAATGTACTATGGGTGGTTGGCCTATTCCTGGCATTGGATTTTGCGGCTGCTGCCATCAGTAATCTATATGAGCAGCGAATCAAATTGAAATACCTGCCGATAGCACAGAAAAAGTTAAAGGAGCTGTTGTATCAGAAGGCCGGAACGGTGGATCTGGCTTGTTATGACAATGTGGAGTATTATAATGACTTCATGTTGTCGGTGTCTGAGGCGGATAATGCTATTAGCCGGGCAGAACAATTGCTCCGCATGGTTTTTTCCGGGATTACGGTGCTTCTTTGTTATGGAACGTTTTTTATCACACAGGATGTTACCTCGATTTTGTTTGTTTTGGTTACGTTTGTGCTTCGCACGATATTTTCCAATAGGTTGAATAAATGGCGCTATGTGATTCGTCAGAAGGAGAATCCGTTAACGAGAAAAAGAGAGTACATTAAGCGCATCTTTTATTTACAGCAATATGCAAAAGAGCTTCGCTTAAATCGGGAGGCATCAAAGAGTTTGCATGAGGAGTTTGACCGTGTGAATGAGGAGTTATATCAATTACATAAAACCATGGGGATGAAGAGCTTTGTGCTGGATTTTGTGGCAAAGTATCTGATGTCAGATTTTATGTTGGATATTGTGTATGTGTTGTATCTGATTATGCGAACGGTGCTGCTAAAGTCTATGACCTTAAGTAGTGTGGTGGTACTGTATAACTCAGCAGCAAATTTACGTCGAGGTTTTGCAACGGTTGTGGATTTAGGACCGCATATGGTGGAAACCGGGCTGTATGTAGAAAAGATTCGTTCCTTTCTTGATATGGAAAGCAAGATTGTGAATCAAAAGAAAAGTGAAATACCCAAAGGTGCAGGAATACTGGAATGTAAAAATGTGTCTTTCGCATATCAGCCGGGATGTCCTGTCGTAGAAAATGTGAATATGACCATACGAGCCAGGGAAAAGGTCGCCCTGGTAGGATATAACGGTGCAGGAAAAACCACATTGATTAAGCTGTTGCTTCGCCTGTATGACCCGACGGAGGGTATGATTCTGTTGGATGGAGTGGATATCCGAGATTATGATGTTGAGGAATATAGGCGTTATATTGGTGTGGTATTTCAGGATTTCAAATTGTTTGCAGCAACAGTAGCGGAAAACGTAGTAATGGACCGGGTAAAGACAGAGGATGAAAATGCCATAGTAGAGTCTGTGAGAAAAAGTGGCTTTTATGATAAGCTAAAAACATTGCCGGGTGGTCTTTCTCAGGAATTGACAAAAGAGTTCTCTGAGGAAGGAACAGAATTATCCGGGGGTGAAGCGCAGAAGCTGGCTGTGGCAAGAGCCTTCTACAAGGATGCCGGTCTGGTGTTTCTGGATGAACCATCGGCTGCCTTGGATCCTATTGCCGAATATCAGCTGAATCAGGCGATGAAGGAAGTGGCAAAGGAGAAAACAGTGCTGTCCATTTCACATCGATTGTCTACCACGAGAGATGCAGATGTGATCTATGTCATGGAACATGGGCGCGTGATTGAGCAGGGAAATCATGCGGAGCTTTTGACGAAAGATGGGGTATATGCTGCCATGTGGAAGGTGCAGGCCGGTCAGTATGCACTTTGAACACAGAATGGAACAAAAAAAGATTGCAAATTTTTCCATTTAGGGATAGAATAGTGCCATTGATTCATTTGAAAGGAAATAAAAGCAAATAGGAAAGAGAAGGAGGTAATGATTATTATGATGCTTTATTTTGAAAACAAGAAACATTCCATAACGGAATATCATAGGATTGTCACCTCGGTAAGTGGCATCAGTTCATGCAGAAGCCGTATGAATTGATGAATGGACTATTTTTAGTTGATTATGAGCCGTGGCAGTCTGCTGCGGCTTTTGTTTTCTGTATTTCCTTACTGACATTTCCAAGCAGATGATTGTCGGCTGTATTACCGGGTGATTTGTGTGAAAGGAAACAATCAAATAATGGAGGGGAAGATGAACGAAAAGAAAGCGAAACTGTCTCTGAAGGAGACGCTGAAAAACGACTGGTATGCCATAAAGCTGGGGGCATCCATCAGTAAGAGCATGGTAATCCATTCCTTTTTTATGTGGCTGGTGGGCTATGCGGAGTGGGTATTCTTTGATGGAATCTTTATGAGAAAGATAGTGGATGCACTGGATAAGGGAGTGGGCTTCCGGCCTATTTTTACCTTTATACTGATCAGCGGTCTGGTCTTTTGTGCCATTGCTGTCTATGAAAATTATGTGGATAATGTGGTATACCCGTTGCAGACCAACAGGCTTTACTACGGTATTTACAAAAAGCTTTATGAGAAGGCAAAGAATATTGAGCTGAAGTGCTACGAGGATTCCGATTTTTATAACCGGTATACCATGGCCATGGACGGGGCGGAAGTAAAGATTGTGGCGATTATCAGGGCTTTTTTCGGAGTGGTGATTGGAGCCATAAGTACCGGAGTGGTGTTCGGGTTAATGTTTGAGATTGACCACTACGCGGTGTTGTTTATTATCTCGCCGCTGATTGGCAACTTTCTCTTTGGAAATTTTAAGAATAAGTACGAGTTTAAGCGGTATGAAGAGCAGGCACCAAATGAGAAGGTGCTCAATTATGTGAGCCGCATGATGTATCTTCCCGACGGAGCCAAGGAAATCAGGCTCTCCAACGTGTTCTCGCTGATGAAAAAGCAATACCGCGAGGCCACGAAGCAGAATGTGAAGGTTGCAGTGAAATATGCCTTCGTAAATGCCAGCCTGAACTTCTGGAGAATTACCTTTACCTTTACGGTCATATTTGAAGGTGTTTTGTTGTATGCCATTTACCGTAATCAGGTCACCGGGTCCATTTCTCTGGCTGAGCTGACCATCATGACCAGTCTGATGGTGGCAATGACCTGGATACTGATCAGACTGTTTGAAAATGTGATGGAAATCATGAAAAACGGTGTTTTCATCAACAATCTGAGAGGATTTCTGGAGTATGAGGAGGAGATTCCCCAGGATCAGGACGGAGAGCTGCCGAATGGTGAGTTCGAAAGCCTGGAATTTCGAAATGTATCGTTCTCTTACAAAGAGGAACAGACAGTCAAAAATCTTTCCTTCGTCATCCATAAGGGACAGCAAACCGCACTTGTAGGGCATAACGGAGCCGGGAAAACCACAATTATCAAGCTTTTGCTCAGGCTGTATGACCCTACCTCGGGAGTGATTCTCTACAACGGAAAGGATATCCGGGAATACAATTTAAAAGCTTACCGGGAGTTATTTGCGACCACATTTCAGGATTTTCAGATGTTTGGCATGACAATCAAGGAAAATGTCCTCATGGGCAGACATTATGAGAATGAGGAGGAACAGGTCATCCGCGCATTAAAGAAGGCCGGTGTCTATGAGAAGGTAATGACCCTGAAGGATGGGATACATACCATGATGACCAAAGAATTCGATGCCGACGGAGCGGTGCTTTCCGGCGGGGAAACACAGAAGATTGCAGTGGCCAGAACCTTTGTGAAGGAGGCGGTGATAAAAATCTTCGATGAGCCCTCCAGTGCTCTGGACCCCATCGCGGAGTATGAACTTTTTCAAAATATCATGAAAGAGGGAGAAGACCACACCATGCTGTTCATTTCC
Source organism: Acetatifactor sp. (assembly GCA_051880315.1). Taxonomy (GTDB): domain Bacteria; phylum Bacillota; class Clostridia; order Lachnospirales; family Lachnospiraceae; genus Acetatifactor. The sequence goes on along the minus strand of JBJENR010000070.1, from coordinate 6,773 downwards.
CACAGACTTTCTTCTGTCAAGAATTGTGACAAGGTATTCATGCTGGAGAGGGGGCAGCTCATCGAGGAGGGCACTCATCAGGAGCTGATGGCCGTAGGCGGAAGCTATGCACAGATGTATAAAAAGCAGGCGATGAATTATCTTGCCCTGGAAAAGGAAGAGGAGGTGATATTGTGAAAAAACGGAATACAGGAAAAAAGGAAACCGCACAATCCGTAAAGGAGGTCTTCAGCAACAATTTCTTTTTGTTGAAGCTGATGTTTACGGCATCCCCCTCCTTTATTCTTTTTACGGCACTGGATTCTGTCAGGAACCAGGTATCCATTTTCTTTGAACATACTGTGGGAATCGGCTATGTCCTGGAGGCGGCAGAGTTCAATTATCCCTTTAAGAAGGTGGCAGCAGTGATTCTGCT
>JBJENR010000070.1:0-6258 GCA_051880315.1 Acetatifactor sp. | reverse complement strand
TCCACCGGTATCTACTTCCTGATGAAAGACAAGGTATCCATTATCTTTGTGACGATATCCTTCATTTTGTCCTTCCTGTTCAATCAGGCGTACAACAAACTGAGCTATCTTGTGCGGATTGAGAATAATCCTCTTGCCAGAAAACGGGATTATGTGAAGCGTATTTTTTATCTGAATGATTATGCAAAGGAAATCAGACTGAATCCTGATGTATCGGAGATTCTGTTTGAACGGTTTAAGGAAGCAAACGATGAGATATATAAAGTGGAGAAGAAATATGCCAACCGGAGATTTTTGGTCGGATTTATGCAGCGATATGTGAGTAATGCGCTGTTCAGCGATGTTTTTTACATTACCTATCTTGTATTTCAGGCAGCTGTCCGTGGAACACTTTCCTTCAGCACTGTCGCTATTTTGTATAATTCCTTTGGACGGCTGAAGCAGGGCATGAGAATCTTTACGGATGTATATCCCTTTGCCAGTGAGACCAGCCTTTATGTAAGAAAGATTAGGAAATTCCTGGAGTATGAGCCAAGGATTACTTCTGAGAAGGAACTGATTCCCACAACCGGTGCAAAGGAGATAGAATTGGAACAGGTATCCTTCGTATATAAAGAGGGACAGGAGATGCTGCTGAAGAAGCTTGATTTGCACATTAAGCCCGGCGAAAAGATTGCACTGGTGGGCTATAACGGAGCCGGTAAGACCACCCTGGTGAAGCTGCTCATGAGACTCTACGATGTGAAGGACGGACGGATACTGGCGGATGGCACCGATATCCGGGAATATGACGTGAAGGAATACCGCAATACTATCGGTACGGTGTTCCAGGACTTCCAGATTTTTGCGGGAAGTGTCAAGGAGAATGTGATTCTGGATGTGGCTGATCATTGCGATGAGGCCCGTATCAGGGAGGCATTGACAGACAGCGGACTCCTGAGCAGAGTAGACAGACTTACCTCGGGGCTTGATACACAGCTTACCACGGAATTCTCTAAGGAGGGTGTCAACCTCTCCGGCGGCGAGAGCCAGAAACTGGCCATTGCCAGAGTGTTCTACAAGGATGCGGGGCTGATGATTCTGGATGAGCCCTCCAGTGCCCTGGACCCTATTGCAGAGTATCAGATCAATCATGCCATGCTCAAGGCCACCAGTGACAAGACGGTCATCTTCATCTCTCATCGCTTGTCCACCACACGACTGGCAGACCGGATTATTATGTTGGAGAACGGACAAATCGTGGAGCAGGGAACCCACGAGGAGCTTCTCCGTCAGAACGGAAAATACGCCCAGATGTGGAAGGTACAGGCCGGTGCATATATTTAGGGACGGTGCTTTTGTCACGAGCATCGCCCATTGTCCCAAGGAGCGCCCATTGACACGATGCCGGGAACAAAAGACTTATGGACTTTTAGCCCCGGTGTCTTGACGAGGAGTTTTGTTTACAGGTATAGTAGATAGTAACAATTCGTGTAGCATACAAAAGATGGAGGTGTGACGGGAATGTTCGAATATAAATTGCAATTGGGATGTCTGATTGTGGTTTCTTATTTTATCATTGCTTACATTAAGAAAACCTATGACGAGAAGGTGAACTGTAGTCCTTTGTTTGATGCGATGATTACAGTTGCACCCTGGGCGATTATTTTCGACGGGGCAACGGCATGGACAGTGAACCATATGGATGTGGTTCCGGGAATGCTCAACAAGATACTACATGGAATCTTTCTGATTACAATGGATGTGGTTATCATCCTGGTATTCCTGTTTATGGTAAATGAGACGATAGGTCTCAAAGGCAGAAGGAGATTTGTGGTTGCTTTAGCCCCGGGGGCGTTATCCGTGGTCGGTATCCTCCTGTCCATGAACAGGCTGTATTACATTGAAGGTAAGACAACCAATTATTCCATGGGCATTCCGGTTATCATTACCTATGCATCACTGTGCATTCATTTTTTATTTATTTTTGTACTGATATGCGTGAAGTTCAGAACAATTGAAAAGAGAAAGCTTTTTGGCATTTTTTCTTTTATGACGATATCGCTGGGCATTCTGGTATTGCAGATACTGGAGCCGGAAGTTCTGATTTCCAGCCTTTTGCCGGTGCTGGCAGTCATGGGAATCTACATCAATTTCGAAGATCCGTCCTTCCGGCGGCTCCAGCAATATAATGCGGATATGGTCACAGGGTTTGCCACTTTGGTTGAAAATCGGGATAATAATACCGGTGGACACATCAGACGTACAAAGGACTATGTCAAAATTATTCTGAATCAGATGAAGAAGGAACAGGAATACACGAAGTTTTTAACCAGGGATTATATTGAACACGTGGTGGATGCCGCGCCTATGCATGATATCGGGAAAATTGCCACACCGGACAGTATCCTGCAGAAGCCGGGGCGTCTCACGGAGGAAGAATATGCCATTATGAAGCAGCATGCGGCTACGGGCGGAAATATCATCCGGGAGACCTTCGCTGACCTGGACGATCCGGAATATCAGCAGATTGCGTACGAGGTCGCCCGTTATCACCATGAGAAATGGAACGGGAAAGGGTATCCTGATGGTTTGAAGGGAGAAGAAATTCCACTCCATGCAAGAATCATGGCAATCGCTGATGTGTTTGATGCGGTATCGGCCAAGCGCTGTTACCGGGATGCCATGCCTCTGGAAAAGTGTTTTCATATTATTGAGGAGGGGGCAGGCGTTGATTTTGACCCGAAGCTGGTTGCTCTGTTCCTGGCTGCACGAGATGAAATAGGAATCGTCGGCAGGACTGCAGGTTGACACAATCACTGATAGTGATTATAATAGATTTAGATTTGAAAGAAGCGGAGGGGTTTTATGTTAAGCGTGGTAATGGAGACCATTGCAAAATAAATATTGCAAGGTCGATTTTCGGCAATGTCGTAACGGTTCAGCATGAATGAACGGTTACTATGTCCTGCCGGGAGTCTGCCCATTAGCGGACAGCGCAAGCTGCCTCACACGCCTTACATTTCGCTTAATATTATGGTGCACCCATGTGCTTAGTTATTTACAGGGTGTATATATGAATTCGAGTGATGTATCATCGACTGATTCAGATGTACTTGTCTCAGTTGGATGTGTGCTTAGATGAATGACCATGGTATCTTATGAATTAAGGTTACCATGGTTTTTTGTATTCTGTCAGCTGATGAATTGCAGATTTTTCGGTGGAGCCAAATAATAATGGCATGATTAAAAGGACGTGACAATTGCCTGTAAATGTAATTTAAATGAGAATTTAACAGTAAGCGTCTGAAAAGCGGGCAGAAAAAGGAGAAGATATAGAAATGAATATAGAAAAACAAATAGAGTTTGATAAAATCAAGGAATTGTGGACAGCTCTGGCAGTTACGGAACATGCCAAAGAAAAAATAAACAGTACCACAATCTGTCTTCAGGAAACGGAATTAAGAAAACTATTAAGAGATACTACTGACAGCAGGGAGATGGTGGAAAAGCTGGGCAATCCTCCCCTGCAGAATGTCACAGAGATACATGAAATTCTGCAGGTTGCGGAAAAGGGAGACTGCCTGAGTCCCTATCAGCTGGAGCGGGTACATCGTGTCCTGGTCGCGGTGGAGAGACTGAGGGACTATTTGAGCAGAGGAAAGCAATTCGAGAATCACCTTGCGTATTATGATGAAAATCTGCTGGAAGAGCCGGAGCTGAAAGAGGAAATTGCCAGACAGATTCGAAACGAAATGGTAGATGATCGCGCCTCAAAGAACCTGCTTGAAATCAGAACGCAAATCGTTCGCTGTGAGGAGCAGATGAAACAGAAGGCGGAGCAGATCATCAGAAGCAACAAGGAGTGTATGGCGGATACCTATTACACCATGCGCAACGGAAGAGTCTGTGTACCTGTGAAAAAAGAGTATAAATTCCGGGTTCCGGGCAGTACCATTGACAAGTCCTCCACAGGAAGTACGTTTTTCATCGAGCCGGTAGGAGTGGCGAAGTACTATGAGGAGTTGCAGCTGCTAAGGATTGAGGAAGAGAACGAGGTCTACAAGATTCTGTACACTCTCACGGCTATGGTGGCGGATGCCATTCCCGGCATGAATGAAAACATGAAAATGATGGAAAAGCTTGATTTCATTTTTTCCAAGGGCAAACTGAGTCTTGAACTGGGCGCTTCGGAGCCGACCATCAACCTGGAGAGAAGAATCGTCCTTAAGGATGCCAGACATCCTCTTATGGATAAGGAGGTAAATGTTCCCCTGCAGTTTCAGCTTGGCGGGACAGAGAGGGGCATCGTGATTACCGGACCAAACACAGGAGGAAAAACAGTGGCCATCAAGACGGTGATGTTGAATTGCTATATGGCACAGTGCGGCCTTCATGTGACCTGCGGAGAAGCGGATGTCTGTATGAACAGTGCTTATCTGTGCGATATCGGGGACGGTCAGAATCTGTCGGAAAACTTGTCCACCTTTTCAGCTCACATCAAAAATGTGCTGACGGTTCTGGGGGAAGTAAATCAGGACAGTCTGGTGATTATGGATGAGTTGGGCTCCGGCACGGACCCGGCAGAGGGGATGGGGATTGCCATTGCCATTCTGGAGGAGCTTAAGAAAAGCGGTGCCAATTTCCTTGTCACAACTCATTATCCGGAGGTCAAGGAATATGCGGCGGTCACAGAGGGGATTGTGAACGCCAGGATGACCTTTGACAGAGATACCCTGCAGCCCACTTATCAGATGATTATCGGTGAGGCGGGAGAAAGCTGTGCTTTTTATATTGCAGACAGACTGGGCATGCCAAACCACATGCTAAAGGTGGCCATCAAGGCAGCCTATGGGGAGGAGGCCGTTTCTTCATATCGCTTCCAAAAAGAGGACAGCGAGCTGAAAAAGGAAAACACTCATCGGATTTCCAAAAGCAAAAAAACGCATCATACTACGGATCTCTCCACGAAATACAGAATTGGTGACAGTGTGATGATTTACCCGGAAAAGAAAATAGGAATCGTCTGTGTGCCCATCAATGAAAAGGGGGTTCTCAGGGTCCAGCTTCCCAACAAAAAAATCCGGATTAATCATAAGCGGGTGAAGCTTCATGTGGCCGCCACCGAATTATATCCCGAGGATTATGATTTTTCCATAATTTTTGAGACTGTGGAAAACCGAAAGAAGCTTCATGATATGCAGAGAAAGTATACTGAGGAGACGGTAACATATGAGGAGTGAGGAATCTTGCGGAAAAGGAGTCCATTACCAAGGAGTTAGGTACGGAGGAAAATGAGGCGATTGATTATTATGGTTCCATATGGTATATTATACAGGGTAATTCTTATATGAACGGGGGAAAAACAAGTGATTTGTCCAAAGTGCGGAGGTACTGATTTACAGGTGATTACAGAGACAACTTCAACGGGAAAGGATTTTTCGGCGGGAAAGGGCTGTTGTGGTGCTATTCTGCTTGGACCTATCGGTATTCTCTGCGGAGCCTGCGGAAAAGGCAGAAAAATTCAGACCACAAATTATTGGATATGTACGGACTGTGGTCATAAGTTTAAGGTATAGCCATGGATGATAAGACATGGATTAAATTGATGGAAGCAGGTAAGCGCCTGGGATGTCACCAAATGCCGGAAAGAAGCTTTTTCTGGAAGGAATATCAGTTTCCGGTATGCGCGAGATGTACGGGGGTATAGTTATCATCGGTACTGGCGTTGTTGGTTTTCCTGAAATATAGAATACCCGTCCGGGTATGTATTGTGATGGCAAGTGTAATGCTGCTTGACTGGAGCCTACAGTATTGCGAAATCAAAGAGTCCACAAACTGTCGAAGACTACTTACAGGGTTGATTGGCGGCTTCGGCTATGCCACATTACATCTCTATTTTTATAAGAAGCTGTATGATTTGATTACAAAAAATTCGTCCTTTTCGGAAAAATGTTCTTAATAATACTTAGCTTAAACTAACATAATCTGGAAATGTAGATTAGAAAAGGCTATCCACTGGTTGGTGGGTAGCCTCGAAATTTTTTACCATTTGTTTTATCAATGCGGTAATCGGATATATTGCTTTTAACATAAGGGAAAATGGATATGAAATAGGATTTTTTCTTCATTCTGATTTTCACGGCAAAGGGTATGCCAAAGAAAGGCATTTGGCACTGACAACAAGATAAATATACCCGTAAGACAAGGCTCTTTCGGCTATTCATGCCTTATATATGCATTGTTATGTAGCAGGAACGCAATTTCGAAAGCGGGGTG
>JBJENR010000069.1:0-14949 GCA_051880315.1 Acetatifactor sp. | reverse complement strand
TCACGTACGGTTCTGAGAGAGACTTGAGGGGAGGTTCCTCAGGTCTACTTACTTCAAAATATTTTGTAGGGATTATGTGACAGCAACCAAGGTAATGTATGCTACAAAGTTATGGTTGGAAGAAAATCTGCACTTGCAGACGAGCGACGAGAAATCGGGAATAACCAATCTAAGAAAGAATTATACAACTTTCCTTGGAATTAAATTCAAGGTAGTGCCAAAGGGTAATAAGTGGATTATACGTTCCCATATGGCAGATAAAAGTAAAGCAAAGGTCATCAGTAAATTAAGCTCTGTTTGGAAAGACATTAAAAATCCGAGCAAGCAAAGTGAACTGGATAAGAACATCAACCTTTACAATGCTATGGTAATGGGAATGCACAATTATTATTGTATGGCAACACTTGTATCGGCAGACTTTGCAGAAATAGCCTTTAAGGTCACAGGGAAAAGCAACGGAATGAACCATAACAGACGGTGCTTTCCCATAGAAAAGCAAGGTGAGATTACGAGCAAGTACATCTTGGAGAAATACGGAAAGTCCAAACAATTCCGATGGATAAACGGTCGTATGATTGTTCCTGTCGGATATGTAGCTTACGAATATCCAAAATACAAAAGGCGTGAAGTCAACAAATATGTGAGGAAATATTCAGATGTTGAAAACTGTATCAGTTTCGATGTGATGAAGTATATGATGGAAAATGCTCATCTCTACCCTACATTGGAGATGGCAGATAACGCTCTTTCAAGGTATATAGCACAAAAAGGTAAATGTGCAGTTACACACAATGCCTTAACTGTTGCAGATATGGTGTGTGAACACATTAAACCCTGCAAGGGAGAGCGTAATGATACTTATAGGAATTTAATAATCCTTTCAAAAGAGGTATCAGATTTGGTAGGAGCTGTAAACAGCGATAAAATAAGTAAGATACTTAAAAACCTACCGTTGACCAAAGAAATGCAAGATAAAATCAATAAGCTCCGAGAACACAGAGAGCTTGAAATTATACAATTCGAGGACTATATAGGCACTAAAAAGTAAATTTAGTCGGTGGAACGCCGTGTGATGGGAAACTATCACGCACGGTGTGGAGCGGGGGAAAAGCCCGAGGTGGCAACACCAGAGGCTTACCTATCGCTATTCGGTCAGATTCCGCAGTTTGAGAAGCTGATCGCCACAATCCGGAGCCGTGAAATATCGGCTTCCATTATTTTGCAGTCAAAATCCCAGCTAAAGGCGATTTATAAGGACAACGCTGACACAATCGAAGGCAATTGTGATACCACGTTATTCCTCGGAGGGAAAGAAAAGACCACGCTCAAAGAGCTGGCGGAAGTTTTGGGTAAGGAAACGATTGACCTTTATAATACCTCTGACACAAGGGGTACGTCGCAGTCCTACGGGCTTAATTACCAAAAGACCGGAAAAGAGCTGATGAGTCAGGATGAGATTGCGGTCATGGACGGCGGGAAATGTATCATGCAGCTTAGAGGCGTCAGACCATTTTTCTCGGATAAATTCGATATTACGAAGCATGGCAGATACAAAGAGCTGTCCGATTATGACCCGAAAAACACCTTTGACATTGAGGACTATGTGAAGCATCTGCACCACATGAAAGTCACGCCGGACACAAAGGTGGATGAAGCGTTCGACTGCGGGGAAGTCAGCGGGCAGGAAGATATTTCCCCGGATAAAACTGAATAAAGGGAAACTTTTGGACATGATGTCCAGAAGTGAAAGACAACTGAATATGGAACTGTAAACCTTTGGCAAAAGCCAAAAAAGGAGTTTTGAATGTATTTGGGAACGGACAAAACAAAGCAGCCGGCACAGCCTATCGCCAAACAGAATGTACCGGATGCCCGCAGGTTCTCCCAAAGGATTCCCTGCCCTTATTTTACCACAGAGGGCAGGGAATTAACATATCAAAGCTCTTTCTTTATCAAAAAATCAAATAGGAAAGAAAGAGGTAATCAAAATGAGTTTTTTCACAACAGCGGTAACAGGATTAAAGACAGTCGTGACAGCAATCGGCGCAGGCGTGGCAGTATGGGGCGTTATCAATCTGCTTGAGGGCTACGGCAACGACAACCCCGGCGCAAAATCACAGGGCATCAAGCAGCTCATGGCGGGCGGCGGCATTGTAATCGTGGCACAGACGGTGATCCCCCAGCTTACGAGCCTGTTCTCCTAATTCATGGGAGCGATCATTGACAAAATCACTGAATTTATAAAGGAAATGCTGCAGGGGTGGGTGCTTGGCAACCTCGAAACGATGTTCACGGATGTGAATACAAAAGTGGGCGAGATTGCCGGGGAAGTCGGGCAGACACCCAGTACATGGAACGGAGGCATTTTTTCCATGATCCGGAACCTTTCAGAGAATGTCATGATACCCATAGCGGGGCTTATCATCAGCGCAATACTGTGTTATGAGCTGATCACAATGGTAATGGACAAAAACAACATGCACGAAATGGGGAGCGAGTTCTTTTTCCGCTACCTCTTAAAAGCGTGCATTGCCGTGATGCTTCTTTCCAAGACCTTTGACATCACAATGGCAATCTTCGATGTGGGCAACCATATCGTGACAAATGCGGCAGGCGTCATATCAGGATCCACGAGCATTGATGTGACGTCCACGCTGACGTCCATGTTTAACAGCCAGCTTTCCACTATGGGCATTGGCGAACTGATCGGGCTTGGGATAGAAACCATGATCGTCAGCTTATGTATGAAAATCATGTCCGTCCTCATCACCGTCGTTTTATACGGGCGCATGATAGAGATATACCTTTATATTTCAGTGGCACCGGTTCCTTTTGCGACACTCAGCAACAGGGAATGGGGCAGCATCGGAAACAACTACATCAAGGGGCTTTGCGCTCTGGCATTCCAGGGCTTTTTCATTATGGTCTGTGTGGGCATCTATTCGGTACTCGTTGCCAGTGTTTCGGTGGCGGGAAACCTGCACACGGCGCTCTGGTCGGTGGCGGCATATACCGTTATCCTGTGCTTCAGCTTATTCAAGACAGGCTCCCTTGCAAAATCAATCCTGAATGCCCATTAAGGGGCAGAAATTTCAGAGAAAGGAAAATGCGTATGGCAATATCAGTAGCAGTACCGAAAGACTTAAGCGGCATAAAGACAAAGGTGGCGTTAAATCTTACGAAGCGCCAGCTTATCTGCTTTGGGAGCGCCGCAGCGGTGGGAGTGCCTTTTTACCTTGTGACAAAGGGAGTGTTAGGCACACAGGCTTCAGCGCTTATCATGGTAGCCCTTATGCTGCCGTTCTTCTTTCTGGCAATGTACGAAAAGGACGGTTTCCCGGCAGAGAAGATTTTATACTTCATGGTGCGGCAGAAGCTGCTCACGCCGGGGATACGTCCCTATAAATCGGAAAACCTCTACAAGAAGCTGGAAGAGAGGGAAAAATTAAAGAAGGAGGTGCGTTACCTTGAAGAAAAAGCCGCAGGGCAGCAAAGTCAAGCCGAAGGCAGGGCTTAATTTTGCAGAAAAGAAACGGTTAAGGGAGTTAAAGACCACCCTTGCCGGGAACGACAAAAAGGCGGAGATACCGGACACGGCACAGAAAACGATTACATTCAAGAAGATGTACCGTGACGGTATCTGTCAGGTATCTTCCGGTTATTATACAAAAATGGTCGAGTTTTTTGACGTCAACTATGACCTTTTGGAGATAGAGGATCAGGGAGAGATTTTAGAGCAGTACAGCAGGCTCATCAACTACTTTGATCCGTCGATAAAGTTTGAATTGTTTTTGTTCAACAGGCAGGTCAATGAGCAGACGCTGGTCGAGCAGTTTGACATACCTTTGCAGGGCGATGATTTTGACGACATCCGTGAGGAATACACGGAAATGTTGAAGAAACAGGCGGCAAAGGGCAACAATGGGATCATCAAATCAAAATACCTTATCTTCGGCATTGAGAGCAAGGGATATAAGGAGGCAAAGGCGAAACTTGGCAGCATAGAAGCCGATGTCATCAAGAATTTCTTAAACCTCGGCACCCATGCCAGAAGCCTTGACGGGAAGGAGCGTCTGCGTATCCTGCACGAGTATTTCAATCAGGACACGATGGAGCCTTTCCGTTTTTCATTTAAGGAATTATCAGAATCGGGAAAGAGCGTAAAGGATTACATAGCGCCGCCGGGGTTTGACTTCCGCTATCCGAGCCGCTTTAAGACCGGGAAGATGTACGGGAGTGTCCATTATCTTGACATCATTGCGCCGAGGTTCAACGACGAGCTGTTAAAGAAACTTCTTGACATTGATGACAACCTGACAATCACGCTGCACATGCAGACGATGGACCCGGTTAAGGCGATCAAAATGTTAAAGGGCGCACTTACCAATATCCAGAAAATGAAGATTGAGGAACAGAAGAAAGCAGTGCGTTCCGGCTATGACATGGATATCCTGCCAACGGACATCATCACTTACGAAAAGGACACGCTGGAGCTTTTGGACGATCTGAACACAAGCAACCAGAAGATTATCAAGATGACATTCCTCATTACCTGTTTTGGCAGGAGCAAGAAAGAGCTTGAAAATATCACGCAGAGGGTGTCCGGCATTATCCAGCAGGCAAACTGCAACCTGCGGTGTTTGCAGTATATACAGGAGCAGGGGCTGATGGCGAGTGCGCCGATTGGATGTAACGAAACGGGGATAGAGCGTGTGCTTACCACAAAGAGTACGGCGATTCTGGTGCCTTTCTCTACGCAGGAGCTTTTCATGCCTGCCCCGGCAATCTATTACGGACTGAACGCACTTTCTAACAACATGATTATGGCAGACAGGAAACGCTTAAGGACGCCCAACGGGGTAATCCTCGGCACGCCCGGTTCCGGGAAATCTTTTTCTGCAAAGCGGGAGATTTTATCCTGTTTTCTTATGACGGAGGACGATGTGATCATCTGCGACCCGGAGGGAGAATATTTTGCCCTTGTGGGTGCGCTTAACGGGCAGGTGGTAAGGCTTGCTACCAATTCAAAGGACTTTCTTAACCCGATGGACATTCAGCTTTCCCATAAGAATGACAGAGAGGCGTTAAAGCTGAAATCGGACTTTATCATTACGCTGTGCGACCTGATCGCCGGGGGGAAGGACGGTCTTGAGAATGATGAAAAAGGTATTATCGACACCTGCATCAAGCACATTTATGATGATTATTTTGAAAATCCCCTGCCGGAGAATATGCCCATACTGGAAGACTTGTACAATGCGCTGTTAAAGTATGAGCCGAAAGATGTGGCACTGGAATTACAGCAGGAAGCGAAGAAAAAGGCGGTGCGGATCGCCAACAGCCTTGTGCTGTATGTGCATGGTTCGCAGAATTATTTTAACCATCGCACAAACGTGGACTCGCAGAACCGTATCATGTGTTTTGATATTCGTGACTTGGGAAACCAGCTCAAAGAGCTTGGTATGTTGATCGTGCAGGATGCGGTATGGAACAGGGTATCGCAGAACCGGGAGAAAAAGAAAGCGACAAGATACTACTGTGACGAATTTCATCTGCTCCTGCGGGAAAAACAGACGGCGGTCTACTCCGTCAGCATCTGGAAACGCTTCAGAAAATGGGGCGGGATTCCCACAGCGCTGACACAGAACGTGGGCGATTTTCTCAGGTCGGAGGAAATTGAGGGTATTTTGGGAAACAGCGATTTTGTGTATCTGTTAAACCAGAACGCCAAAGACCAGAATATCCTTGCAGATAAGTTAGGACTTTCGGAAAAGCAGCTTGCCCATGTGACGAACTCCGAGCCGGGAAGCGGGCTGATCCTGTTTGACAACGTGGTTATCCCGTTTGTTGACAAATATCCGACAGATACAAAGACCTATGCGATTATGAACACAAGACCGGAGGAAAGCGTAAGGCAGGAGGAATTTTAATGGCAGAAAAAAAGAAAAAGCAGACGGCTGATTTTGAAAAGGACAAAACTGCTTTTGCGGGCGGCAGTTCTGCGAAAAAGGGCGGAGATGCCAAAAAAGCAAAGCAGAAACAGTCCGGCGCACACCAGCCGAGGGACGGGGATGCAGCTTCTGGACATCATGTCCAGAAGCCGGAAAGTGACGATTCAGAAAGTAAAGCGCAGGGCGGCTTTTCGCAGGAACAAAGCACCTTTACGGAGGACGGCGGGGAGCAGGCGGAAGAAACAAGAGACGATTACCGCCGCAAGGATACTTACCACCAGAACGAAAAAAAGGGCAGATACCGCAGGCGGGAGCATCAGGGCAGGGAACACACAAAAAACTCTGATTTCGGGCGTGATTTCCAGACGAAGGACAGCGCCTTTACAGAGAAGGATTTCTTTACTGATGGAGAAAAGCCGGAATCCCAGAGCAGCAGAAAGTTAGACAGGCTGCAAAAGAAAGCGGAGAAAGCCGGAAAAAAGACCGAAGCCGCAAGAAAGAAGCTGCCAAAGACAAAGGAATACTCCTTAGAGCGTGTTTTTGACGAAAAGACGGGCAGGGTAAAGTATGTGCTGACCGCTGTGGTTAAGGATAAGCCTTTTAAGGAGGACAGCCCGGTAAAGAAGATTGCAGGCAGAGTCGGATCAGAGTTTACAAATTATGCACATGGTAAGGTTGCCGAATCGGAAAAGGAAAATTCTGCGGTGGAGGGCGCACACAAGACTGAACAGAAAGCGGAAGATGCCTACCGTTTTGTGAAACGGCATTACAAAGGCAGGGAGCAGAGGCAGCGTGAGAAAGTGGCGAAGCTGGAGAAAAAACAGTTTCAGAAAGAAGTCAATTTCCGCTACCAGAAGTTTTTGGAAGAAAACCCTCAAATGCAGGAAAAGACCTTAAAGAAGCAGTTGCAGAAAAGATTGCAGAAGCAGCGTATCAAGCGTGAGTATGCAAAGGCAAGGCGGGCAGGGCAGGCGGCGAAGAATACAAAGGAGGCAGCGGTAAGGTCTGCCAATGTTACCACGGCGGTTGCGAAGAAATTGCAGGAGATAGTAGCAAAGCACACGGCGCTTTTTGTGACAGTAGGCGCTTTTGCAGTTCTGCTCATTATGATCATGACTTCCATATCGTCCTGCGGGGCGATGTTCTCGGATGGCATGAGTACCACGCTGGCAGGAAGCTACATGAGCGTCCCGGCAGAGATCGACGCCGCTGATTTAGCTCTTTCGGAGCTTGAGATGGAATTGCAGAAAGAGATAGATTCCATAGAGACAGATTATCCGGATTATGATGAATACCGCTATAACCTTGATCCAATCGGTCATGACCCGTTTGCGCTCATCAGTTATCTTTCCGCAGTCCATACGGAATTTACGGCGGCAGAGGTACAGAGTGAGATCGAGAACCTGTTTGACGAGATGTATGAGCTGACTTTGAACCCTACGGAGGAAACAAGGACAAGGACAGTAACAAAGACAGGCACACGCACGGTCACAGACCCGGTAACGGGAGCGGAAACGGAGGAAGAATATGAGTATGAGGAGGAAGAAGAATATACCGTAACCATACTGGAGGTCACGCTGACGGCGAAAGATTTAAATGTGGTCGCTGCCGGACACATGGACAGCGAGCAGAAAGAGATTTTTGCACTTTATAACGAAACGCATGGTCTGACACAGCAGTTTTATACGCCGCTTAACCTGTACTGGTACAATTATGTAAGCAGCTATTACGGCTACCGCATCAATCCGGTAACGGGGGCGGAACAGTTCCACAGGGGCGTTGACATAGCTGTGCCGACAGGAACGACAGTCCTTGCGGCGATGGACGGCACGGTCACGACAGCCGCCTATGACAGTTCTTACGGGAATTATGTCGTGATCGAGGACAGTAAAGGCTATTGCACCAAGTATGCACACATGGACACACTAAGCGTCAGTGCGGGGCAGACCGTAAAGCATGGGGACAGCATAGGAACAACGGGGAACACGGGGAGCAGCACCGGGAGCCACCTGCATATCGAATGTCTGTATAACGGGGAGTATTATAACCCGTTATTTTATTTTGAAGCAGGGGAAGGAACACTCTACGGGGAAACAGGAGCGCCCGGAAGCGGCGGGGGAAATGCCATTCCGCCGGATGCCTATGATGATGCGTCAGTACAGGCACTTATGGAGGAAGCCGCAAAATATTTGGGATACCCGTATGTATGGGGCGGTTCCAGCCCGTCCACAAGTTTCGACTGCTCCGGCTTTGTGTGCTGGGTATTTACCAACAGCGGGGTGCATGACCTGCCACGGACTACCGCACAGGGCATTTATGACCAGTGTACTCCGGTTTCGGCGGCGGATGCGAAAGCAGGGGACATTATCTTTTTTACAGGTACTTATAATTCGTCGGGAGCTGTGAGCCATGTGGGGATTTACTGCGGAAACGGCGTGATGATACACTGCGGCGACCCGATCAAATATGCCAGCATCAATACATCTTACTGGCAGAGCCATTTTTACAGTTTTGGCAGACTGAACTAGAAATCAATGCCCCATACGGCGGCATGGGAAGGAGAAACAATGTGACAAAGGAAAGGATTGAGAAAGAGCTATCCAAAGTCCGGGGGCAGCTTGCAGACCTGCAGGAGAAGCAGAAGGACTTGGAGAGCCAGTTACAGATGGCGGAAGATGCGGAGAAAATGAAATTCATCGAAAAGAACAAGATTTCCCTTGACCGCCTGATCCTGCTGAATAAAGTCAGCGAGGATGAAATATTAAGCCTGCTTAAGAAAAAGGAGCAGGAGGAACAGCAGACACAAAAAACAGAAAAGGAGGCAGCAAGCCATGAACAAAAAAATGAAGTTACGTTATAGGGCGGTGTTATCGCTCATTTTATCCGCAGTATTATTCTGTATGCCCGTTATGGCATTTTCCATGAACGGGAATAATGCCGTCAGCGTGAGGGCAGAGGACGCCGGAACGGAGGAAGAAACAGAGAGCATGACGGAGGAAAGCGGCACAGATCAGGAGACACCGGAACAGGAGACGGAAAATGGTTCTGAAGAAAGCGGGGGCGGCACGGTATCGGGAAATGATGTACCGGAGCCGGTGTGTACCTGTGGGAAAAAGTGCAGCGCTTATGATTATGACAGGGACTGCGAAGTATGCGCCGCCGATTATAAGAACTGTGAGTATCAGACACCCAATGTTGTCATAGGTATCAACAGCCCTGCCGGGTGGTACAACGAAAAGGCAGCCGTTACATTTTCCGTGTCCGATGCAGCGCATACGGGAAATTTTGAAGTGGCAATGATACAGGCAAAAGTCGGGCAGAACGGGAGCTGGACGGATGTGACGGAGGACAAGAAGCTGGAGATTTCGGAAAACTGCACCGTCTATGTGCAGGTCACAGACCAGAAAGGCAATACATACGAGAGAAGCCGTGCAATCCGCTGTTTTGATACCACAAAGCCTACTCTCAATGCGGCGGTCAGCGACGGGCTGTTAAGCGTTCAGGTGCATGACACTGATTCCGGCGCAAAGGCAGTCTATGTGAACGGGTATGAGTTTACGGAGCTTACAAACGGCACTTTGAATATCCGCCTGCAACAGTTTGACGCAGGGTATGAGTATTTTACCATTTCCGCAATGGACAATGCCGGGAATATGTCGGAAGTCTACAAGACCAAAAACCCGTATTACAAAGACCCTGCCGATGAGAGCGACGAGAACCCGGCAGAGCAGCTTCCGGTCAATGCCGAAGCCACCAAGCCGGGAAATGCCACCGGAACCGTAACAGAACATACCAAGACGGACAGCGATGGGAATACTGTTTCCGAAAACAGCCTTGCGGAGCAGAAAAAGCAAGCGATGGCAGAGGCTGATGCTGCGGAGGCGGCAGAAAGCGGGGAGCAGGAAAAGGAGCAGTCAGGGCAGGGAAAGGAGTTTTATACGATCCAGACCGCATCGGACAAGGTTTTCTACCTGATCATTGACCGGGACGGGGAGGAAGAAATGGTGTACTTCCTTACGGAGATTACGGAAAATGACCTGTTAAATACAACTTCCGATAATAGCGAAACCCTGCCGAAAAATTCCGCAGCTCTGGAATCTGCAATCCCGACAGAGGAAAGTGCCCTGCCGAACAATAACGGGGAAGCCCTGGAAGATACAGAGCAGGCAGAGGATACCGAAGAAACCGAGGATACGGAAGATGCGGAAAGCACGGAGGAAACGGAACCGGAAGAAAAAGCGGAGGAGCCGAACCCAGTCATTTCCTATATCCTCATGGGCGCACTCGCTATAGCCTTTATCGGAGGCGCTTATTATTTCAAAGTAGTCCGCAAAAAGAAAGAGGACTTCATCGAGGACGAAGATGAGGACGAGGAAGATGAGGAAGAATACGAGGACGAAGAAGATGAGGAGGACGGTTCCGGGGATGATTTCTTTGCCGATGATGACAGGGAAGCGGATGCAGCGGAAACGATTGCGGAAGCCGATCCTGATGAGGAATAAGAATATTTATCTGATAAAAGCCGGGAGAGACATTCCGGCTTTTGTCATGGAAGGAGGAAAACATGGCACAGGACATACAGCAGACAGTAGATAAAGTGCTTGACGATATAGCGGTAAAGCGTGAGGCGGCTATGGGAAAAGCAGGGCAGGCGCAGGATAAAGGTGCGGACAGACCGGAAAAAGAGTTTAAGGAGATTACGCTGAAATTCGGGAAAGGGTGCGTCGGGGAAGAATTTCAGGGAAAAGACGGAAAAGCCTACAAGGAGATACTCGTCCCCAATCCCGATAAAAACGACCACAGACCGTGGCAGACTTTCGTGGTAAAAGCGAACCATGTCCATGAGAACCAATTCGGGAAAGGAATGTGGATCAAGCTCCCGGCAGAGGGGCATACCACGCTGCGCCGCTCCGTTGTCATCGGGGAAACGCCGGACGGCAAAAAAGAATGGGGAACGGAAAAGACCAGCGTTTCCAATGCCGACCTTAAAAAGATGATGGAAGCATACAAGGAGCGTCCGAGGGAGTCGGTAAAAGGCAGGCTTGCGGAAAAGAAAGCGGAGGTTTCGGAACAAAAACCCACAGGACAGGAGCAGAAGAAACAGAAATCAAAGGAAAATGAATTATAGGAGGGCAGAAAATGCAGTTAGTGATAGCGGAAAAGCCGAGTGTGGCACAATCGATAGCCCATGTGATCGGCGCAGATGAGAGAAAAGACGGGTACATGGAGGGAAACGGTTATCTGGTTTCATGGTGCATCGGGCATCTGGTGGAGCTTGCAGCGCCGGAAGCCTATTTGGAAGCATGGAAAAAGTGGAATTATGAGAGCCTGCCCATGATACCGGGAAAATGGCAGACAGAAGTAAAAAGCCAGACGGCGGCACAGTATAAAGTGTTAAAGAAACTTATGAACGATGCAGGTGTGGAGAGCGTTGTATGCGCAACGGACGCAGGACGGGAGGGCGAGCTGATCTTCCGGCTTGTGTATGAGATGGCAGGGTGTAAAAAGCCTATAAAGCGGCTCTGGATTTCTTCGATGGAGGAAAGTGCGATCCGTGAGGGTTTTGCAAACTTACGTCCGGGAAGTGACTACGAAAACCTTTACCATTCGGCGCTTTGCAGGCAGAGGGCAGACTGGCTTGTGGGCTTAAACGGTACAAGGCTCTTTACCGTCCTGTATGGCGGCAAGGTGTTAAAGGTCGGCAGGGTGCAGACGCCGACGCTTGCCATGTTAGTGGAGCGTGAGGAAAAGATCAGGAATTTCAAAAAAGAGCCGTATTATATGGCGCATATCCTTATGGACGGCATGGATGCGGAAACGGAGAGGATAAATGACAGGGCGCAGGCAGAGAGTATCGCTGCAGCGTGTGAAAGCAAAACCACAGTGGTTGTTTCCGTCACAAAGGAAACAAAAACCGTGCAGCCGCCGAAGCTCTATGACCTCACTACATTACAGAGGGATGCAAACCGTTTATTCGGTTTTACCGCAAAGCAGACTTTGGAATACACACAGAGCCTTTATGAGAAAAAGCTGGTAACATATCCCCGTACTGACAGCCAGTATTTGTCGGACGATATGGAAGATACGGCAAGGGGCGTGATCGGGGCGGTCTATAAAGCGATTCTCTTTGAGGAACAATCCGGGGCAGAACCGGATATAAGAAGGGTAATGGACAGCAGAAAAGTGACCGACCACCATGCAATCATTCCAACGATGGAGATTGCAAAGGCTGACCTTTCCGCCGTGCCGGAGGGGGAAATGAAAATCCTTTCCCTTGCCGCCAACCGCCTGCTCTGTGCCACGGGCGAAAAGCATGAGTATGAAACGGTCAGGGCGGAGTTTACCTGTAACGGCTCTGTTTTTACGTCTTCTGGAAAAACCGTAACAAGAAACGGGTGGAAAGATTTTGAAGCGTCTTTCCGGCGCTCCTATAAAACTTCGGAGGATAAGGAGAAAGAAGATAAGAAGCTGCCGGAGCTTTCCGAAGGAATGACTTTTGCGGGAGTGCAGACAAAAGTGACGGAGCATTTCACGCAGCCCCCGAAGCACTTTACGGAGGACTTATATTGTAAAGGGTAGTTAAGAAAAAAGCACAAGAAAGGACAAAAAATGAGAACAAAAAAAGCAGAAAATGAAAAGATTACTGCCCTCTACGAAAGACTTTCTCGTGATGATGAAATGGTAGGGGACAGTAACAGTATCGTCAACCAGAAGAAGATGCTTGAGGACTATGCAAAACAGAATGGCTATACCAACATAGAGCATTTCACAGATGACGGTTATTCCGGCGGTTCATTTGACAGACCGGACTGGAAAAGAATGGTAGCAGGAATTGAGGACGGAAGCATTGGCACAGTCATTGTAAAGGATATGAGCCGGATAGGGCGTGACTATCTGCAGGTGGGCTTTTATACGGAGGTCATGTTCAAGGAAAAGGAAGTCCACTTTATTGCGATTGCAAACGGAGTTGACAATCAGAAAAGGGAGAGCAGTGAGTTCGCCCCGTTTCTAAACATCATGAATGAGTGGTACATTCGTGACTCCAGCCGGAAAGTGACTACGGTGCTTCGTGCAAGGGGAATGGAGGGAAAACACACCACCAATAATGCCATTTACGGTTACCGGAAAAGTGAGGAAGATAAAAACCAGTGGGTAATTGACGAAGAAGCTGCCGAGGTGGTGCGCAGGATATACCGGATGTCTCTGGAGGGGAAAGGACCCTATGAGATTGCAAGGATACTGTCGGAGGAACAAATCGAGCGTCCATCCTATTATCTTGCCAAGCGGGGACTTGGAACCTGTCGTTCCAACAATAATACTGCAACCCCTTATGTGTGGCGTGGGGCAACGGTGAGGGATATTCTTTCCAAGCCGGAGTATATGGGGCATACCGTAAATTTCCGTTCTTATAAAGAGTCCTACAAGGATAAGAGGGCAAAAAAGACACCAAAAGAGGACTGGGTTATTTTTAAGAATACGCAGGAAGCAATCGTTTCTGAAGAAATGTGGAATAAGGTGCAGGAACTGAGAAAGACTGTCCGCAGGACGGATACAGTCGGTGAAGCCAATCCATTTACAGGACTGTTGTATTGTGTCGATTGCGGTGCGAAAATGTATAACCATCGTGGCGGAGCAGGAAGGGCAAGAAATTGGAAAGGGGAATTAAATGGAAAACGCAGACCAGATCGTGATGAGTATAACTGTTCCACCTATAACTTAAGCAGACAGAATTATGATAAACAGTGTAGCCAGCATTATATCCGGACAGAGGTTGTAAGAAAGCTGGTGCTGGAAACCATCAAAGCGGTCAGTGATTATGTGATTACCAATGAGGAGGAATTTATCAACAGGATATATTCCTCTTCGAGAGACAAGCAGAAAGAGAGCATAAAATCTTTGAAACGAAAAATTGCACAGGATACCAAGCGTGTAAACGAGCTGAATATGCTGATGAAGAAACTGTATGAGGATAATATCAGCGGAAAGCTGTCTGACAAGCGTTTTGAATTTATGCTCAGCGAGTTTGAAAATGAACAGGACACCCTTGAAATATCAATGGAAAATGCCAAAGCCGAGATTGAAAAGTATGAGAGTGATACAGTCCGGGCAGACAAATTCATAGAACTTGTGAAACGCTATACGGATTTCAGTGAATTAACTACCCCCATGCTGAATGAATTTGTGGAAAAGATACTTGTCCATGAAGCGGATTATTCAAGTGGCGAGAGGGTACAGGAGGTAGAGATATACCTGAATTTTATCGGGAAGTTTGAACTGCCTGTAAAAGAGCCGACTGCGGAAGAGATTGCAGAGCACGAAAAGCTGAAAGCACGCAGGGCAAAAAAAGCAGAATATAACCGCAGATACATGGAAAAGCGGAGAAAGCGTATCGCAGAGGAAGAACAGAAATCAAAGGAAGTAACAGTGAACGGTTAAGGGTATGGAGGATAGAGAGCTTATGAAACAGGAAGAAGTCAGAAAGTGTACAAAGGTTGTGGAACTGTTCCGCAGTATGATGGATGAATTGGGAGATATGTGTGTGGTATATGATGAAAGGTTCGGTTTTATTGTACTAGAGTATTACATGGATGGGTATTTTGAGAATAATTCCAACTACGACAACGCAGAGGACTTGTATCATCACTTGTTGGATAAATGGAAATTCTGCTGGATTGTGGATAAGGCAAAGGTTAACGGGACAGAAGAATTTGAAGATTATGAATCGTCATTGACAAGGGAACAGCGGGCAGAAAGGGATAAGGCTTTAGCAAATTTTGAAGCTGCGTTCCGGCAGATACAGACGGAATAAGAAAGTGTCACAACATCTGAGGAGGCAATCGGTTTGAACACTGATTGCCTTTTCTGACAGGAAATGGACGATTTAAGGCGTTCCTGATGAAGTGGCAGGGAAAATATGCCTTGCATGTGTTTTGACACGCTTAGAGGGCATAAAAAACGGAAAAAGGCTACATAATTTGAACATTTTGAAGGAGGGTAT
>JBJENR010000068.1:0-3631 GCA_051880315.1 Acetatifactor sp. | reverse complement strand
AATAACCGAACCATTTCTTCGGATTATACAGTTACAGGGTGGACAATACATTCGAAAAATATAACTGTAACAAATGGGGCTAAATTAAAGATGAACGTTGGAGGATCTATCTCTATAAACAAACCTTATATAATCAACAAGGGGGCTGAACTTGAAATATTATTATCTCATAATTAGAAAAATGGAAAATGTTGTAGATTTCAATAATCATATTGATTCTGTAACATTTTCTTGTTTAATTTATTAAAATTATGCAAGAACGTCATATAAACAGAGAGCAATACTTTAAAGAGCTTGCCTATACATCTGAACATTATTATATACCATATATTAAACAATATCACGAATTAAAACAAAAATTAAATATATTGGAAGTAGGATGTGGAGAGGGTGGCAATTTATTGCCATTTTCAAAGATGGGTTGCATTGTTACGGGGGTTGATATCGCAAAATGCAGAATAGAAGAAGCTAAACGTTTTTTCGAACAGAATAATGTGTTAGGAACCTTCATTGCAGAAGATATTTTCAATCTGAAAGAACTGGAATCAAAATTTGATATTATTATATGTCATGATGTGATAGAGCATATTTATAACAAGTCATCATTCTTAGCAAAGATTGGTAACTATCTGCGAGAAGACGGCATTATTTTCATGTCTTTCCCTGCATGGTTAATGCCTTTTGGAGGGCATCAACAAATATGTAGAAATCGAATCTGTTCCCATATGCCTTTCATACATTGGCTACCAGCACTATTATACAAAAGTGTATTAAAACTTTTCAACGAAGACGATGGATGTATAAGAGAATTACTTTCAATTAAACAAACTCGTGTTACTATTGAAAAATTTGAAAAACTTATTTTAAATAACACTATGCTACATATCAATGATAGACAACTATTTTTGATTAACCCACATTACAAAATAAAATTCGGACTTAGGCCCATGAGATTACCTGTAGCAATATCATATATGCCATTTATTAGGAATGTCTTTAGTTCAAGTTGTTTTTATATTCTTTCTTATAAAAATCCAAATAGAAAAGTTTATTAGATATCGCTATTAGCACCTTAAGTTAGGTGTTAATAGCGATTTTACAAATATAACCTACCATGTTATTCTTATACCAAATGGGCTTGTAAACATTATTGGTTGTTCTGTCCATATCGTATGTTTGTCACAGTTAGATGGAACGAACCAATTTATAGTGGGCTCAACGAAAACACTCGCATTCGGAGTGAATTTATATTGCAGCCCGACACTGAAACTTGTCTGCCATTGGAAAGCAGGCGTAAAATGATAATTGTCAGAATATGCTGTCTGCCAATTTACTATATAATTACAGGTCTGCTTTCCATACATTGGGATATGTAGAGTAAGTCCAGTGGATGAATATGCCGATATATGCTTATAATCGAATACACGGTAAGATAGTTTCAGAGGTATGCCAAGATAATGCGCTTTCTGCTTCTTCACAATAGAATATCCATTTTCGCCCATCGTGAATCGTGAATGAAGGAGCGAATACTGAATACCTGTTTCGATGCACCATCTGTCAGTCAACGTCTTGCTGACTGATATGCCGAAAGTGACAGGCTTGTCATGTTCTTCCTTTTCTGTTATGTCGCCAGTATTGTGGTCGGCAATGTCTATCAAGGCGAGGGTGTCAGCAGGAGTGTTGTCGTGTTGGGTTATATGCAGATACCTGCTGTAATCCTCCCAGGTATTGATATTTTCTGGGAATGTAGGTACTTCCGAATCTATGTCTCCGATACTGCCCGTTTGAAGTAATTTGTAGGCATTCTGAGCCAAAGCAGGTCCAAAAGAACCAGCCGCTAAGAATTTCCATTTATTCTTTTTGAGTGGAGTTGTTTCTGCAAGCAATGGCTCATGATGCTCTATTGGAGCAATAACGCTGTCCCTTTGCTCGATCAGAACGCTGTCTTCTTTCGTCTCTGCTATCATCTTCTGATCTTTTTCGACATATTGAATATCATGGAGTGAAGGAATGGCCAGAGTGTCTTTTTGTTCATTGTCAGAGGCAACAACCTTGTTATGCTCTTCTGCAATGCGGATGGCTGGGATGGGCTCGTCTTCTTGCCATTTTGGCGAACTCAGCTTCTTCTTTTCCTCCGTTTTCTTCTTGTCAGGCCTAATTTCACACACATTAGGCTCGTCACGACGAGACAAGATGAAATACAATGGAATAGAGATTAGCAACACGATGATTATCGCCAGTTGCTTATAGCCAAGAATCTGCTTCAGCAACCCCTTGGCTCTTGACAGTTGCGAGGAAGAACTGTGCGCTTCTATGCCAAGCATACTTGCTATCTCCTTGTGGGAGAACCCTTCGATGAGGGATAATCTGATTACCTTACTGTAACCTTCAGGCAACTGCGAGATGGCATGCATTATGTCCCCATAGTTGATGGCAGAATCAGCTTGGGATGAGAAATCCAGCAGCGAAACGTCATTGGAGTCAACATTTGAAAGTGGGACAAAGTGAATCTTGTCCTTTTGGGATATATGTTTCAATGTGACATTCCTGACAATGGTGGTCAGCCATTCTCCGAATCTTTCGTTGTTCCTCAGATTGCCGAGCGAGGCAAAGGCAAGGACAAAGGCATCATGGACGAGGTCATGCACGGTGTCCTCGTCTTCCTTTGCGATTTTCATGCACACACCAACCATTTTGGGGTAGTACATCGCATATATCTCATTGAGAGCCTTGGGGTCTTTCGCCTTTGCCCTCTCTATTATATTGTCTGTCTGCATTAAAACGGTAGGGCATTATCACATTGCCTCAACTATATAGATACGGAATGACGGCAAAAGACTGCACGGCCAAATGTTAAAATGATATTTTTAATAATAAAATCAATCCCTACTACCTATATATAAAAGGTAATAGGGATTGTGGCATGAGATTATACTGCCAATAAAAGTGACTTGTCATTCGAAGGTGACATCGAGCATTAAGTCATAAAACATCAGTCGAGTGTTCAAATTCACATCATCATCTATATGTCGATATTCTTTCTCCTGCTTTTCCGTACTGAACACTGTTTGAAAACCGTTGCTTTCATAAAAAGCCAAAGTCGCAGGATTGTTATATGCGTCAACTAAAACATAACGGCAGCCTGTTTTGTTGTACGGTTCAAGAAACCAATATTTAACATGTCTAAGCACATCGCTTCCAATATGTTGTGAGCGGAAATCCTTAGACACTCCGAGACGGGCAACAAGTACAGCTGGATAATCCTTCAATGCTTTTGCGTGTGGTATGTTGGCCTCTACCTTTTTCCTTCGAGCATTTGGCAAGTCGCTCACCCTTATACCTGCATTGGCAAGAGTGAAAGCACAGACAACTGTATGTGGTTCTTTATCCAGTTTGTAATAATACGTCTTTCCCAACAACTGCTTTGCATACGCAAAACAATCGTTGGCGAAAAAGTCGTCAAGGTCTTTATCTCCACAAGTGAAGCCCTCAATATCCTTCGGCGTATTCAATCTGTGCAAGGAGCATGTAGCGTTAAGAAAACTCATCAGAATTACAAATGTGATTTAGCCAACATTCTACGTACTTCTTCTATTCCGCGATTATATCTTTCTTTCACGGCCTTTTCCTC
>JBJENR010000067.1:0-15102 GCA_051880315.1 Acetatifactor sp. | reverse complement strand
CTGCCACTCCACGGGGTAATCCAAGATGTTAATACCGCGTTTTTCGGCCCGCAACAGGAATTCTATCATGTAAAACCAGCCGTTATCCTGACTGCAGCCGTCTATCAGGGACAGAGCGGTAGCTCTTCTGACAAAGGTGAAGCCGCAGATTGCGTCCGTACACTTCATGCCGAGAAAGAGCTTCAGCAGAATCAGGAGGCCCTGAGAAGTGATTTTACGGTACCATTTTCTGCCCTTCGTGTCCGATTCGGCGGCAAAGCGGCTGCCGTTGATATAGGCGATTTCAGGCTGCTTCCGGAAAATTTCGATTGCTTCCCCCAGGTGTCTGATATTCGTGGAGAGATCAATGTCCATGTAACCGATAATCTCTCCCTTACTCAGAGCGGCTCCTCTTCGGAAGGCAGCACCCACGCCGCGCACATCGATGCGCTCATATTGCACGGAGGCATACCTTTTACACAATTCGTCAGCAATCTGGGGAGTTTCATCCTCAGAGCCGTTGTCTACGATAATGATTTCATAATCAGTGAACGCAATGCTCTCCAGATAGGCAACCGTGCGGCTGATTCCGCTTTCCAGACGGAGTCTTTCATTAAGAACGGGGAAAATAATTGTAAGCATCATTTGGTCAGTTTTTCCACTCCTTCTATGACATAGCGCTGTTTTCTAAAGGTGATGTTCAGAATCAGCGACAGATATTTAAATATCAGGGTCAGCATGACGGAGAGCATGAAAAAACCGAAGGACATCAGTGCCATCAGGGAGAGCCAGCCCTCTACGGGACGCACGGAACTGAAAATGGAATAGATAATCCATCCGAACATCACCAACAGAAATCCCAGCAGGAGGATGCTTACCAGCATGGAAAACTTCTCCAGAACATCGGTAAAAATGATAATGGTGTCAACGGCAAGGGTGCTTCGGTTCCTGCGTTCTTCGGCATTATTTTTCTTGGATTTATCCGGCAGAAGGTTGTTGTAGGGGATGACGTCGGTCTTCATTCCGCAGTTCATATACATTGCCTTTCTGTATGGAATATAGATATTCATCTGATTGACGCGGTTTATCGCCCTTCTTGAGATGATGCGAAACCGTTCCTGACAGATTTGGCCATGCCTTTTGCTGCCCTGATTGTAGAGAAAATAGAATAGACGGGAGGTGAGGCTTATGCCGTTTTTGGGGGCAGCAGCTACGACATCATATCCCTCCAGAGCATGCCTGTAGACATCCATAATCAGTCCGGGTTCAAAGTCAGGCAGACATTTGTCAAATTCAAATATAAAATCACCCACAGCCAAATCCCTGCCGGCATTCATGGCACATTCCACGCCTTGATAAAAGCTTAAGTGTATGAGGCTTACCATGGTTTGTACCTCCCACTCCTGCAGAAAAGACTGAATCTGTGCTATGGTGTCGTCGGTGCAGAAGTCGTTGACACAAATGATTTCGTATTTTTCAAAACGCTCCTGCATGGTATTACAGATGAGCCTGAGAAACTCCCTGACGGAGGCTGCCTCATTATGCAGATAAAGGACACAGGACACAAAATTTTTTTCTTTTTCCTGCATTTTTGTTCTCCTTTAATTTAAAAATTCGTCCAGATCGTAAACGGTATTGATTTTTCCCGAGAGGACACTGATGAGAGTGGGCCCTTCGGTGTGGACACGGATAACCGTGGGCCTGGAATCGTCGATTTCGGATGCTTTCAGAATCGGTTTCATGGAAAACAGCGACCGGTCGTATTCGAAAGCGTATTTCTCAAGCATATATTTGTGCGCCAGGGCGCTCATATATTTCCAGGCACTTTCGGGGCGGCGTTCGCAGTCATTGCAGTTGCCGAGAAAGCCTTCCGCACACAGACTCCGGCGGCCTCCAAAATCAGAAAAACCGCAGGCTTCCGGGGCACCGCAGTCGAATTCCGGAGTTCTGGCGTAGCTTACCTTATGAGGAGTAAAGGAGACGGCGGTCAGGGAATGGAGACCTGTTTTTCCGAAGGGCATGATGGAAAAGAAAGGCCCGTCCATCACCGTCAGTCCCAGCTTCTTCAGTTCTTCGCTGATGCGGCAGAGAATAATCTCACAAAGCTCGTATTTTATGTCAAAACAGGAGATATCCTCCCCGGGTTCCACTTTGCTCAATATCTGATTGACGGAGGCATAGGTCGCATTCAACACAAAGGGGGAACGATAAGTTTCTTCCCTGCCGTCACAGAGACAGGAGACGGTGTAACAATCACTTTCACGGATTATATGCTGTATTTCCCGTCCGAATTTTAATTCCACACCCGGATATTTTTCCAGCTCTCTCAGAAGGTAGTCCCGCATGAGATGCGCATCGTAGGTGTATTCTTCCGTCAGAAATGCACCGTCACAGACGCCTTCCTTGAAATAATTATCGGTGGACAGGGTTTCGCAGGGAATGCCGGCATCCAGACAGAATTTTTTGAATTCTCTGGCATCTGTCCAGGAAAACTGAGCAGAGGTAGCATAAATCTGCCGGAATTTGGAATGGATACAGAATGCATAGTCCTCCACGAATCTCTTGAAATAGCTGGCGGATTTCATGGCTGTAGAGAGTGAACGGGGATAGTGGTAGCCCATATGTACTCTGGCCTGATTAATATAGGTTGCCCTGGTAAATGGA
The DNA here is from genome assembly GCA_051880315.1 of Acetatifactor sp. Lineage (GTDB taxonomy): Bacteria > Bacillota > Clostridia > Lachnospirales > Lachnospiraceae > Acetatifactor. Next base: position 12,459 of record JBJENR010000067.1, on the reverse strand, counting down.
GCAGGCTCCAATTCCAGAACAGTAACGCGCTGACCCCTCCTTGCACAGTAGAGCGCTGCGTACAGCCCGTAAAAGCCCGCGCCGATAATCAATTTATCACACATTTTATTCTCCGCATTAAATCAATAAATAAATCATCAGAAAAACCAAATGCCGCCTTCGGCATCGCTTGGTTCTTTATTCTATGAGCTCACGAATTCGCGCTGGCGCGCTTTTATCCTGCTTCTATTCGTTCGCTAATGGCGCAAGAAAAACAAATGTCTGCTTCGCAGCCGCTTGTTTTTCTTTTGTGCTCATTATATCATGAATTCGGCATATTATCCATAATTATCAGCTTGTTCTAAAAAATTATAAAAAAATAATTTTACTTATGAAAGCAGATATGCTATGATTACCACGGGAAAAAATGTAAGCCTGCGTTAACGCTGTCAAAGTGCAGCCGGCAGGGAATGGAGGATAAAGATGGTCAAGGCAATCGTAGGTGCAAACTGGGGAGACGAGGGCAAGGGTAAAATTACCGACATGATGGCCCGGGAGGCGGATATTGTAGTTCGTTTTCAGGGAGGTGCCAATGCGGGACATACCATAGTAAACAATTACGGAAAGTTTGCGCTTCATACACTTCCGTCGGGAGTGTTTTATCAGCACATCACCAGTGTCATCGGCAACGGCGTGGCGCTGAATATTCCCCTTTTGTTTCAGGAGATTCAGTCGATAGTGGAGCGTGGCGTTCCTGCTCCCAAGATTCTGGTTTCCGATAGAGCACAGATTGTGATGCCTTATCATATTCTGTTTGACCAGTACGAGGAAGAGAGACTGGGCGGAAAGTCCTTCGGCTCCACAAAGTCCGGTATAGCTCCTTTCTATTCCGATAAATATGCAAAGATTGGTTTTCAGGTCAGCGAGCTTTTCGATGAGGAGCTGCTTCAGGAGAAGGTGGAGCGCATCTGCCAGTTGAAGAATGTACTGCTGGAGCATTTGTATCACAAGCCCCTCATTGATCCCGCAGAACTTTTAAACACCCTGCATGATTACAGAGATATGGTAGAGCCCTATGTATGTGAAGTTTCTGCCTTTCTTGATCGGGCAATCAAAGAAGGTAAAACAATCCTTCTGGAGGGTCAGCTGGGTACCTTAAAGGATCCGGACCACGGTATTTATCCCATGGTTACCTCTTCCTCCACCCTGGCAGCCTACGGTGCCATCGGTGCAGGTCTGCCTCCTTATGAGATTAAGCAGATTGTCACTGTATGCAAGGCATATTCCTCTGCAGTGGGTGCCGGTGCCTTCGTATCCGAGCTGTTCGGAGAGGCGGCCGAAGAGCTTCGAAACAGAGGCGGCGACGGCGGAGAATATGGCGCAACCACAGGACGCCCCAGAAGAGTGGGCTGGTTCGACTGCGTGGCTTCCAAGTATGGCTGTCGTCTGCAGGGAACTACCGATGTTGCGTTTACCGTGCTGGACGTATTGGGGTATTTGGATGAGATTCCCGTGTGTGTCGGTTATGAGATTGACGGAGAGGTGACCACAGAGTTTCCTGTTACCGCCAAGCTGGAAAAGGCAAAACCGGTGCTGAAGACATTGCCTGGCTGGAAGTGTCAGATCCGCGGTATCAGAAAGTACGAGGAACTGCCGGAGAACTGCCGTAACTACATAGAATTCATTGAAAGCCAGATTGGTTATCCCATCACCATGGTGAGCAACGGACCCGGAAGAGATGACATTATTTACAGGGAGAGTGCTCTGAAAAAATAATGGAGTTACCTTTCATCCCGTCTTTCCTTTACCTTGTTGTACAGCCAGATATAGACCCAGATCAGTATGGGAATGGCTACGGTAGAGAACAGACAAAGTACGAAAAGCTTTCCGGAGGCAGATTTGTCCATAAATGCCATGACCAGGGCGAGGATGTAGAGCGCCACCAGAAGAAGGATGCCAATGATGGCGACCACCTGTTTGGAGGAGATACGGGAGCCGGAAGAGGTGGAGTTTTTTTCTTTATTTTTATCTGTCATAATCAGTTTGTCCTTTCCGTGGTGCACAGTGAAATAGGCTGTGCACCATTTATAATTTGAGGTGCTGCTATCATCATAGCATCCGAAAAGGAGCCTGTCAAAACAAAAGTCCCCGGACCTGAGCTTTCTCAAGTCCGGGAACCTTCGGTAAGGGGAGGATAACGCCGTTTTCCGGCGTAAGTATTATTTTATCCTTGGTTCCATCAAAGGAGGGGGTTCCTTGACAATTTTTATTCTGTCCGGTTTTTTGGGATTTATACAGGAAGGACTTGATTTTTTTATTTGAATACAATAAAATCTATGTAACCATTACAATCAAGAAGGAGTTGCAGATATGAGTATTCAGGAGCTTAAGCCCATCAAAGAGGGCAAGGTACGTGAGATTTATGACAACGGCGACAGCCTGATTATGGTTGCCACCGACAGAATCAGCTGTTTTGATGTGATTTTACACAATATTGTTGATAAGAAGGGAACAGTTCTTACCCAGATGTCAAAGTTCTGGTTCGATATGACCGAAGATATTGTCCCTAATCATATGATTTCCGTAGATGTAAATGATATGCCGGAATTTTTCAGACAGGAAAGATTTGACGGAAACAGCATGATGTGTAAAAAACTCAACATGATTCCTGTGGAGTGTATCGTGAGAGGTTATATAACAGGCAGCGGCTGGGCAAGCTATAAAGAAAATGGTACGGTCTGCGGCATTAAGCTTCCTGAGGGACTTAAGGAATCCGACAAACTGCCTGAGCCCATTTATACTCCTTCTACCAAGGCAGAAATCGGAGATCACGATGAGAACATTTCTTTTGAGCAGAGCGTGGAATATCTGGAGAAGCATTTCCCCGGCAAAGGACGGGAATATGCAGAGAAGCTTCGTGACTATACCATTGCGCTGTACAAGAAATGCGCGGAATACGCTCTGACCAGGGGCATTATTATTGCTGATACCAAGTTTGAGTTCGGCTTGGACGAGCAGGGAAACATTGTATTGGGAGATGAAATGCTGACTCCCGACAGTTCCCGTTTCTGGCCGGCAGAGGGCTATGAGCCGGGACATGGACAGCCCTCCTTTGACAAGCAGTTTGCCAGAGACTGGCTGAAGGAGAATCCCGGCAATGATTGGACACTTCCTCAGGAGATTGTGGACAAGACCATTCAGAAATATTTGCAGGGATATGAGCTTTTGACAGGAAAGCCTCTGAGCAGGTAAGATGGCGCTCCCGGGAGTACAGGCTTCCGGGAGCGTCTGCGCTTTTATTCAGAAAGGAAGCGGGTATGCGGGAACATAACGGAAAGACCTATTTGGAGAATGCACCTCATGATATGCAGGAACTTCTGGAAATTGTGGCTATTTTACACGGGCCGGAGGGATGTCCATGGGACAAGTCCCAGACCCATGAGAGCTTAAAAAAATGCCTTACGGACGAGGCAGAAGAAGTCCTTCTGGCCATTGATAATAAGGATGATGTAAATCTCTGTGAAGAGCTTGGAGATGTGTTGCTTCAGGTTCTTGCCCATTGTGAATTAGCGAGGATGCGGGGGGCTTTTGATTTTTCTGATGTGGTACAGATGCTTTCGGAAAAACTGATTCGCAGACATCCCCATGTTTTTGGAGATGCCAGGATGCCGGAGACCGATGAGGAAGCACTGGAGCTTTGGAGAGCCGTGAAGCAGGAAGAAAAGAGGCGTCAGGGAGAGGAGACGGTATGAATCAAAATATTGGAATGATTATGGACTTTTACGAGATGACAATGGCAAACGGTTATTTCTCGGACGGTGAGGTGGACAGGAACCAACGCGTGGTGTTTGACGTGTTTTACCGTAAGAATCCTGACCAGGGCGGCTTTGCTATTTTTGCAGGACTGAGTCAGATTATTGATTACATAAAGAATTTACATTTTGAGGCTGATGATATTGCCTATCTGCGGGGGTTGAAGCTTTTTAGCGAGGAGTTTCTGAAGTACCTCTCGGACTTTCACTTCAGGGGGGATATATACGCATTCCCGGAGGGCACGGTAATCTATCCCTATGAGCCTGTGATTACCGTGGTGGCGCCGCTGATTGATGCACAACTGATAGAGACGGAGCTGCTGCTCCAGGTGAATCACCAGAGCCTGATTGCCACAAAGGCCCAGCGTATCGTCCGGGCAGCAGAGGGCAGAGGGGTGTCGGATTTCGGTGCCAGAAGAGCCCACAACAATGATTCTGCGGTGTACGGAGCCAGAGCCTGCTATATCGGCGGCGTGAATTCCACAGCAACGGTGCTGGCCGGTAAAATGTTTGGGATTCCCGTGTCGGGAACTATGGCTCACAGCTTTATTATGTACTACAAGGATGAGTATACAGCATTTAAAAAATACGCCGAGACCTATCCGGACGCAGCTATTTTTCTGGTGGATACCTATGACGTGCTCAATTCCGGCATCCCCAACACGATTCGGGTGCAGAAGGAAGTGCTGGCTCCCATGGGAAAGCGCGTGAAGGGTATCCGGCTTGACAGCGGGGACCTGGCATACCTTTCCAAAAAGGTGCGAAAAATGCTGGATGCAGCCGGAATGAAGGATTGCAAAATTATCGTCAGCAACAGCCTTGACGAGTATACCATTCAGTCCCTGCTGACCCAGCAGGGGGCGAAGATTGACAGCTTCGGTGTGGGCGAGCGTATGATTACAGCCAAGTCCGAGCCGGTCTTCGGGGCGGTGTACAAGATTGCAGCGGTAGAAGAAAACGGCAAGTTTGAGCCCAGAATCAAGGTGTCCGAGAATGTGGAAAAGATAACCAATCCCGGATTGAAACAAGTGTACCGTATCTATGATGAAGCAGGAAAAGCCGTGGCAGATCTTCTGGCTACAGCAGAACAGCAGGTGGACTGCAGTGAAAGATTCCGTTATGTGGATACCAAAAAGCCTTGGAAGAACCGATTCTTTGAGAATTGCAAGGCAAAGCCCCTGCAGGTGCAGATTTTCAGGGAGGGAGAGCTGGTATACGAGGAGCCTGACATCAACGAAATCAGGGATTTTGTAAAGTACCAGCTGGAAAATGAAATCTGGGAGGAGGAGCTACGTTTCGAAAATCCTCATGAGCACTATGTGGATATGACGCCGGAGCTGTATGAGATGAAAATGAATCTGCTGTATCAGAGCAGGGATTTCGGAGATAAACAATGAAAGTAGTGGGCAAACAGAGTAATAGCAAAATGTGTTTTGTGTGCGGCATGGACAATCCCATCGGCATGCGTGCGCAGTTTTACAATATGGAGGATGGAAGTGTAGTCACTCCCTGCCGGTTCAGCGAACTCAACCAGAGCTTCCCCGGCCGCGTCCATGGCGGACTGATTGCCTCCGTGCTGGATGAACTGGGCCTGAGAGCTCTCTGGGCTGGAGGAGATGAGAGCGTCTTTGGGGTGACCATGAGCATCGAGGTAAAATACCGCAAGCCGGTACCCTATGACACCGATTTGTTCGGCTGTGGCAAGGTGGTACGCGAAACCGGTAAATTCGTAGTCACCAGGGCCGGTATCTTTGACACGGAGGGAAACCTGCTGGCTGAAGCTGATATCAGATACATAAAGCTGGATCCAATGGTGATTGCACCGGATGCAGATTCCCATGAGGAGATGGCATACCTGATTGAGGATGGCGTGACAGAGCTTCCCTTTTGCGGAAAATTGTAGATTAAGGACAACGTTCCGTCCTACAGGGAAAAGTACTATGCGTTGACAGGAGAAGTTGATGATGTGGATGAACGCTTGGGAAATGAAATGACTGATGTCATTGTACAAGTAATAAGATTAGCTGATTATTACAATAATGATTTAGAAAAAGCATTCATTGATGCAAGAAAAGATGAAGAGAAATATCTTATATCAAGAGGCGTATAAAAAGCTGTAGAGGTAAATTAACCAAAATGTATATATTCCGGTGTATCAGCATAAAATGCAAAATCAACCATGATAAGGGAATGTTTGGTGCTGCGGCATGAACATTCCCTTTTCTTAATATTACGGAATTAAGGATTTGGTTATGGATAAAAGGCGTGCGATTCAGATAATGACAAAAGCGGCTGAAATATACAGGGACAATCTTGAGGATCAGAAGGTATTATTTCTTTATGGTCTGCCTTCGGATGTAAAAAGCAGTTACAGGCAGAAGAAAAGATTTTGTCATCCATACTGGGTTACGAGGTGGCTTTTCACAGATACAATTTCCTGCACTTAACCGGAGTAAAGCTGAAAGAAACGGACATGAATTGATTACTTCGTGTGCATTGTTATAACAATGTATTGAAAATTACAAAAAGAGAGAATATAATAATATCAAAGGAAGGAGTGATTTTATGGCGAATACAAATGTAACAATGAGAATTGATGAAAATTTAAAGTCTCAATTACAGGAACTAATGAGCGATTTGGGATTAGATATGACAACATTTTTTACAATGGCTGCAAAGCAAGCAGTAAGAGAACAAGGAATTCCGTTTTATGTATCCAGGGAAATTCCAAATGAAGAAACGATTGCCGCTTTTAACGAAGTTGAAGAAATGAAAAAAAATCCGTCCATCGGAAAGTCATATACAGATGTTGACAAAATGATGGAGGACTTATTATCGTGAAATATATAATTAAGCCAACCAATAAATTTCAAAAAGACTTAAAACGTGTACAAAAAAGAGGGTACGATTTAAGTTTAATAACAGAAATTATTAAAAAATTAGCAAACGGTGAAACACTTCCTGAAAAGAATAAAGACCATTTTTTGACCGGAAATTATGCAGGTAAAAGAGAATGTCATATTACACCTGATTGGTTGTTAATATATGAAATTGATGGAGAAAATTTATTTTTATATTTAACAAGAACCGGAACTCATAGTGATTTATTTTAGATAAAGGGCATTAGTGAAAACATTGATGCCCTTTATATCATAGTTGTGCAATGATGGTAATTATTATGTAAAGAAAAAATTGTGATAATTCGCACCATATTGGATTCCATAAAGGCAAACGAAAGAGTTATCTATTTGTGCGCCTGCCGGCTCACAAGATGAATTTCATTGTATATTTTGTGAAAAATAAAAAATCCCGAAAACCTTACAAGGGTTTCGGGTAAATAATAATACTGCGGAAGATGGGACTTGAACCCACACGGTATTGCTACCACAAGATCCTTAGTCTTGCTCGTCTGCCAGTTCCGACACTTCCGCATACGCACTGCGCAAGGATTATATTAACACTCTTAATCTCAAAAGTCAAATGTTTTTTTGAAAAATTTTGATTTCTTTGAACAATTTCTTTAGCTGTGATCAGGGAGGATATTATGACGGGAAAAGCGAGAAAGTTAGTGATTATTATGTGCTTTGTTTTCTTGGTCTGTGCATGTGGAAAGGAAAACAATCAATCTTCCGAAGACTTATATACGGGGGCTTCGGAGACAGCACCTTCTGAGGATGGACAAGACGCTGCACAGGCGGAAAAACAAAAAACAAACGATGAACTTTACAGATTTATTCTTGATAAGCTGATAAAGAATGAAGTCTCTGAGATTTATCAATATGCCTCAGATGATGTCAAAGTAATCTCGGAAGAGGCATTTGAAAGGATGCTCCTTGATCTGAAGGTAACCTTTGGTGAAATCGTGGGAATAGAGGAGGAGACTTCCACTGTTCAAAAAGGGATTTCTCTGTATAATGTGACATTGAAGTATAAAAATGTGGATAATCATATGGTTATTTACATTCAGGATGGGCTGCTGGTCGGGATGAATTCAGATATCCGTTTCAGAAACAGTTTTGACATTACATATGACAATGGGGTTGTGGAAACCTACTTTTTACTGAACAGTGATGGATACGAACTGAATGCGGTGTATACACACTCAAGCGATATGGGGGCTGCTGTATTGCTGATTCCCGGTTCCGGTGTTTCGGATTATAATGAAACGGTGGGACTGCTTACTCCCTTTAGGGATATTGCATTGGGACTTGCAGAGCAGGGTGTCGGATCTTTACGAATCGAAAAAAGGACCAATAGATATCGAGATGAGTCAACCGGTCAAATAAGCTTACAGGAAGAGTACTTCGTGGATTACGATAATGCCCTTAACTGGCTGGTCAATAATAGTGCGGGGGACATCTATCTTCTGGGGCATAGTCTGGGCACTCAGATAGCCCCTGTACTTGCAGAACAGAATGAAGTGAGTGGTCTGATCTTGTTTCATGGCTCCGCGAGGCACCTGGCTGATATCATAAAAGATCAATATGCGGAAATCGATCCGGATAATTCTGATTACTATGCTCAGATAACGGAATATGTAAAAACCATAACGGAGGAGAGTTCAAGAGGTCTATATTTCTATAACGCACCGGATTATTATTGGGCAAGCTACAATGAACTCTCTACGATTGAAACAATCAAAAAGGTGAATTTGCCTACTTTGATTATAAACAGCACGGCAGACAGACAAATCTTTGAAGAGGATGTTGCTTTGTGGAAAGATAACCTGTCAGAGGAGCAGAACATTTCGATTCTTGTCTTTGATGAGTGCAGCCATTTTGGCTACAAAATAGATACTTCGAATCCGGCAGTATTGTATTCACAACAGGATTTCCCGGAAGAGATATTGAGTGCGATTTGTAGCTTCATTCAACAGTTAACAGATTAGCAGGATGAAAGAAAGAGGAGTGAGATGGTTATGACTTTTGCAGAAGCACTTTATAGTCAGGATTTAGAAGCAATACGAAGTTTCCCTAAAGCGGATATGCATAACCATTTTGTACTTGGTGAAAGTAGGGAATATATCTTCCATAAGACCGGGCATAAAATCGATTCTATAACCACCCCGTTAAAATCTATGAGTGAAATGGACTCATGGAGCAGCAGATATATCGGGAATCGTTTTAATAGTCCGGAAGGAAGAGAATTCCTGATTAAGGCAACATTTGAACAGGCAAAATCCGATGGAGTAACTATATTGGAAATCGGTGAAGATGTGTGGGGGCTTGGCGAGTTTTTTGATAATGACATTGAGAAACTGATCTTTTCTTTCCAAGAGGCGAACGCCATGATAGCTCCTGAGATGGAATTACGTTTGCAGATTGGATTATCAAGACATTGTCCGGTTGATTATCTGATGAATTGTTTATCGAGCTTTTGGGGACATAGGGAATTTTATTCTATTGATCTTTATGGAGATGAATTGGCACAGCCGATAGAGAATTTCATCCCAATCTATGATAAAGCCGCTGAAAACGGACTTGTGTTAAAAGCGCATGTGGGCGAATGGGGCACAGCGCAGGATATAGTTACTTCGGTTGAATTGCTTCATCTTAACGAAGTGCAACATGGAATAGCGGCTGTACAAGAGGAAGATGTTATAGATTACTTGATTGAAAACAATATTCGATTGAATGTCACACCTTCCAGTAATGTGTTCCTGGGACGTGTACCTGATATGGCACATCATCCGATAGCGCAGCTCTATCGTAAGGGTGTGGATGTTACCATAGGCTCTGATGATGTATTAATCTTTGATTCGGACGTTTCAAAAGAGTATCTGCGACTGTATAAGTCCGGCTGCCTGACAAAAGAAGAGCTTGATGATATTCGGGTAAATGGACTAAAAGGTCAAAAGGATAACAGTCATTAAAATGGGCAAAGAAGATGAATTGCGTCGCGAACAGAGGCTGAGATGAGAAAAAGATTTGGATATGGAATTGTTACGATGATTTTGCTGGTGGTAGAGGTTTTCATTGCATTGTTTGTTCATGATTCCTTTATACGCCCATATGTTGGGGATGTACTGGTAGTGATTGTAATCTACTCTTTCATAAGAATACTTATTCCGCAGCGCTGTAAACTGCTTCCGCTTTGGATATTTTTATTTGCAGCAGGGTGGGAAGTGCTACAATTATTTCATATGGTTGATTTGTTGGGACTTGGAGAAAGTCGATTCTTTCGAATCCTAATCGGGTCGGTATTCGATTGGAAGGATATTGTTTGTTATGCAGTAGGATGTTTATTGCTTGCAGCGTATGAAATGATATTGGCAGCCCCTATAGAGGAACGATTAAAGCGAATATCGAATATTTCGTTTGGAATCTCCGTTGCAGCACTGGCTACAGGTGCAGCTTTTCATGGATATAGAATGCATCCTGAAAATGAGGCAAACTATCATCTGGGAGTCACAATGGGAATCGTAATGATCAGTATCTTCGCGGTAACTCTTGGTGTTGGAATTGTTTGTAGGATCCTAAGGAAGAAAGGTAGATAGCCCCGTCACTGCATAGAAGAAATCCTGGACTTTTGGGGAATTGAGACCTCTTTTTATTCTTTTGAAATGGGAGAGTATCAATTCATTGTATTAAATACTTGCTACTGTAGTAATGGTGATGAGACGCAGGTTTATTTTCACGATAATTATAAGGAACAGAGAACAGGCTGAGAGAGCTCTAAAGAATTCGTACTATACAGTTACAGTTTACGATGAATCAATGCCAATTGGTATGGGACGAGTAGTAGGAGACGGGCTATATTTTACAATGGCTGATATTATCGTAAGGCGGAATACCAGGGCAAGAAAATTGGAACAGCTATTATAGAAAACATTTTGATTCACATTGAAGCGGAAATGTGCAGTGGAAGCCGTGTCAGCGTTCAACTTATTTCGGAGGTTGGCAAGGAGGAATTCTACATAAAGCAAGGATTTAAATTGATACCGCATGAGTTTTGCGGTCCGGCACTAAGAAAGGTAATACATAAGTAGAAGGGAGGAGATGCTTGAGCACCATCTGGTAATGATACAAACCAAATGCACCCAAGGGGAGTGCATCTGGAATGATGAACAGATAGGCTATTGTTGGAACTTCGGAAACAAATGTTATTCATACCGAGGAGTCTCCGGCATAAATTGAACATTACTTACCGCTCTACGACACACAATCAGGAAGAGACACTGATTGTGTGTTTTTTTTATTGTCATGAGATAGGAAAAGCTTTACTAATAAAAAGCGTGAAATAAAAAACACATTTTGTTCACATTTTGAACATCGAATGGAAACAATTATTCTCTATTTTTAAGATAATTAATGCAACAAATAGAAGTAGGATGCATTTCTTCGGAGGTAAAAATGGTGTTTCAGAAAAGACAACAGAGACAAGATGGAAACGGAGGCTTCAATGGAAGGAAAAGAAAACGATTCATCATACTGGGATCCATAGCGGTAATCATCCTGTCGATGGGAACGATTCTTGTACTGAAGTTTTCCTCGCCGCCGGTTGCAGAAAACAGTTCGAGTAGGAGCCAGTATGCAGATGGACTGAGTGGTATGACAACCGGTGATGCTGTAACAGCATATGGTGTGATTCAATTCGGAATGGTGCAGGAAACTTTGGATATTCAGAACATGATCAGTAATTTGCAGATTGAGGAAATTATGGTTTCTTCCAATGACACGGTAACTGCGGGAGATGCACTTGTCCGATTTAGCGAGGAGAGTGTGGAAGAGTCACTGAAAGAGTTGACAACTAATTTGCGTGAAAAGGAATTGGCGTACAGAGCGGGGATGATTGAGTACGAACAGAGCCTGATTACGGCAAAATACAGTTATGAATCCACCATTTTGAAGGGAAAACAGGCAGATGCAGTCTATCAGGAAACAGTTGCAGAACTGAAAAGTTCATTAGAATCGGCAACGAAGACCTACAATGAATCGGTAGCCCTACTGGAGGAATACAAGGCGGCTGAAGAGACAGATCAATACCGGACAGACTATCAGGTGGATTATTACCGGCAGCTGTACGATGAGAATCTTGCCTTACTCATAGCAAAAATGGAAGAGTGGGGGGTAGCCTGGGAGGATGTGACAAGAGGAGGTGCCAGACTTGGAGAAGATATACAATCTCAGTACATATATGTATGTCAGCAACTATATTCTGTGCTGGAAAGCAATGGAAAAGAGTATGAAACGGCAAAAACCAATTATGAAGATGCAATTGCTGATTTGAGCTATAACCGTTTGACCCTGCAGTTGAATATGAGTTTTCTTGAAGAAACGTATCTGAATGCACAGAAAAATTATGAAATCAATCTGTTGAAAGCAGAACAGACCAGACAGACTTCAAAGACAAATGCTGAACTGGCAGAAAGTGAATATGAGGCTAAGGTAGAGAAAGCAAAAACCGATTTTGATACCTTGAAAAGTGCTTATGAGGATGCGCAGAAGGATTACGATACCTTCTGCAGCTGTATTGTCAACAATGAATATGTGACCTCAATCGGTGGAACGGTTATGCGTGTAGCTGTCAGAAACAATGGCAAGCTGTCTGCAGGCGGCCAGATTCTTACCTATCTCAAAACAGATGATGTGACGGTCAGTGTGTCGGTGGATCAGTCGGACATTGCGCAGCTGGCGGTTGGAGATAATGCTGTCTGTTACGCTGAGGA
>JBJENR010000066.1:0-15219 GCA_051880315.1 Acetatifactor sp. | reverse complement strand
TCTCATAATGATACTTAATCAATACCGATACTACATATTTAAGATAAGGAGATTTCAGATGCAGGAGAAAAAATTCGTAACGACCTTCCGAAAGCTGAAAACGATTCAGCTGGCTGCTTTTCTGCTGATTGAAGTAATTTTTGTGCTGATTTTGATATTGGAGCCCTCCCTGGGAGTGAATGTTTTCAGCAATCGGGCCCTTTTTTCGCTGTGCGCAGTGACCTGGGTTCTGGTAATATTCAGTCTGCTTTGTCTCATCAACGATTTTCGGACACTCCGTTCCTTCGCCCTGGGGTGCCATGAATTGGAGAAGGAAGCCTATCTGGACAACCTCACGGGTATTCCAAGCAGACATGGTCTGGATATGATTTTCCGCACCTATGATACCCCCCAGTCTGCAGCAAATCTGGGCTGCTACATGGTTACCATCAGCAACCTTCCGGAGATTAACGAGAACATCGGACGGGCTTCGGGAGACAATGCCATCTACGACTTTTGTAACATATTTGAAAAGGTCGGAGATGCCTTCGGCATCGTAGGACGAAACGGCGGAAATGAGTTTCTGGCAGTTCTCAACAACTGTACCGACCAGATTATGAATCAGTTTATCGGGCAGCTGAACGCAGAAATCGCTTCCTATAACGAGAGACATAAACATGCTCCCTTACGTCTGCATGATACCTATGTGCTCAACTCAGAGGAACATTTTGCCGTATTCCCCCAGCTTCTGACTGCAACCTACAACAAGCTTCATGAACTTATGTAAAGCACCGGTGAATTCACCCAGAAAGAACAACATATGAAGGATTGGGACATCCCATACATAGCGGGACTTGTAACAAAGGCACAACAGAATAATTCCGACGCCTTCGCCGAGTTATATGCTCTGACCTATAACAAGGTCTATAACTATGCGCGCCATTACCTGCGAAATGATTTTCTGGCGCAGGATGCCCTGCAGGAGATATATATTTCTGCGCTGAAAAATATATCCAAGCTGAACGACCCTACCCTCTTTATCGCCTGGCTGAATCGTATTTCCTTCAATGTCTGCTACGACATGAGCAGGAATCAGAAAAACAACACAGACAACACCGCTGATTCCGAGTTGCTGGAAATCATTGAAGATGAACATATCTACTCCAACCCTGAAACCAGCTATCAACAGAAGGATGAGCACCTTCGTCTCCAGAATGCCCTGAATCAGCTTCCTTTTCAGGAACGGCAGGTCATCACCATGCGTTTCTACAACAACATGAAGCTGGAAGAGATTGCCGCCGCCTGCGACATCAGCCGCAGCACCGTCAAAAGGATTCTGGCCTCGGGCGAAAGCACCTTGAAGAGACTGATGAACGGATAGGAGGGAAAAGCAGATGAAATTTCAAAAACATAAAAATTATAAAATGAATACAGCCCAGGCAAATCAGGCACTGCAGAGCATTTTTGCGGCATGTGAGAATAAACCCAACACGATTCCCTTCGACAAGCTGCTCCTGCGCCAGAAGATAAGCACAAAAAAATATGACAGACTTCTGATGATTACCTATATTATTTTGTTTTTAAGCTTCCTTTCCCCCCTTGTCATTGTGCCCTTTGCCAATCAGACCCTGGAGTGGAATATGCAGGAACCTGTATCCATGGTTGATAATTATCTTGAGGATGGTTTCCTGTATCTGAAAATTAAGGGAGATAATATCCTATACGCTGAGGCTTATTTGGAGAAGCTTGACGGAACAGTGATTCCCGTTTTCTCCTACGATGAAAAAAATAAGCTTCTGTGTTTTCCCTATTCGGATGACTCAGAATCCAATATCTATATACCGGTAAAGGACAGCAAACCCTTCCACCTGTTGCTGATCCCCAGGAAATAAAACGAGGTTCATATCTCATGACAAAATACAGAAAGATATTTTCCCTAACTGCATATCTTCTGACAGTTGTGCTGTTGGCAGGCTGCGGTTTAAATGGAGAATCGGGTCCCGGTTCCAACCTGCCGGGCAGAGACAGTCCGGGGAATGTTTCTTCCACAATCGGCACACGCGACAGCACACCGGTCTGCCTTGTCCCCCGGGCCGACGGTACACAGACGACCCAAAACGATCTGGCAGTGATTGATTACTCCAATTCAAATCTGGGTTACATCTGTGCCTCCTATACAGGAGCTGTCTCCAAAGTTAAGCTGATTATGATTGGTCCCGACAACGTGAAATATACCTATGACCTGCACGGAAACGGCTATGAGGTCTTTCCCATCTCCTCGGGCAGTGGAAGTTATCAGGTGGGTATCTATGAAAATGTCTCAGGTACAAATTATTCTACCTGTTTGTTTTCAGAATTTGATGTTACCTTAGACAACGAATTCGGTCCTTTTCTCTACCCCAACCAATATGTCAACTTCAATGCTGACAGTATGACGGTAGCCAAGGGAGCCGAACTGGCAAAAAGCAGCAACACTGACCTGGATGTGGTCATCAACATATACAACTATATCATATCTTCCATTACCTACGACGAAGCCAAGGCTTCCGACCCTCCGACAGGATATACCACAGATGTTGACGCCATCCTGTCCTCCGGCACAGGCATATGCCTGGATTATGCCGCAGTCATGGCGGCCATGCTGAGAAGCCAACAGATTCCCACACGCCTTGAGGTAGGTTATGCAAAGGATGCCTACCACGCCTGGATTAGTGTCTATACCGTAGAAACCGGCTGGCTGAACGGACTGATTGAGTTTACAGGGAATACCTGGACTCTGGTGGACCCCACCTTCGGAGCAAACAGTAGCGAAAAAGCTCTGAAAAAATTCATCGGCGACGGCAGCAATTATGTGCTTCAAAAAGTCTATTAAGGAGAAAAGAAATGAGAGAGCAAAAGATACTTTCCAATGAAGAGATTGCTTCCTTCTGCAATCAGGCTGCCATGCTGTTTCAGGCAGGCATACCGCCTGTAGAAGGTGTCACCATCATGCTGAGCGACGCAAAAACCTCAGGTGCCAGGGAATTGCTGAAGAGCATACTGGATGTCTGCCGCAAGGGACAGCCTTTTTATAAGGCACTGGCAAGTACAAATGTCTTCCCCGACTATGTCATCAATATGCTCATGCTGGGAGAAGAGTCCGGAAACCTGGATGTCTGTATGCAGTCTCTGGCAAACTATTATGAAAAGGAACAGAATATTTCTGACAGTATAAAGGGGGCCATTTCCTATCCCTTTGTCATGATTGCCATGATGATGGTTGTCATCTTTGTTTTAATCAGTAAGGTAATGCCCATCTTTCACCAGGTGTTTGTAGAGCTGGGCAGTGAGATGACCGGCTTCTCCGCGTCCCTCCTTCGGCTGGGCAACACCCTGAACCGATACTCTGCCCTGATTGTGATACTCCTGGCTGTAGCTGCCCTTATCTGGCTGTTAGCCACCAGGACACTTACAGGAAAACGAATCACCTCAAGCTTCCTCAATGCCTTTCCTCTGACGAGAAGCTTTTATGACAGTGTTGCCTGTGAGCGTTTTGCCAGCGGCATGGCCCTGACCTTAAAGAGCGGTATGGACACCTTTGAGGCATTGGACATGGTATCCCAGCTGGTAGGGCACAGGAAAATGCAGGAAAAAATTGAAGTCTGCAAGGAAAGCCTGCACAACGGCAGCAATTTTGCCGAAGCCCTGGCTTCCTCGGGAATCTTTAACAACCTTCATTCCCAGATGGTAAGTGTTGGTTTTAAGAGCGGTAACATTGATTCCGTCCTGAGTAAGATTGCACAAAACTACGAAAGAGAAACGGATAAGAGAATCCAGAGTATTATTTCTGTTCTGGAACCCACCCTGGTCATCATCCTATCTGTTATTGTGGGACTGATTCTGCTGTCTGTCATCCTTCCCCTCATGGGAATCATGGCATCCATCGGTTAGCCTAACCTCTCATGAAAGGAGAGAACTTATGAACCGTTTTGATCCAAACTATTCCGCTATCGGTGAAAAGATTGCCTTTTGGCTCCCCGTTGCGGCTTTTGCCATACCCATCGCCCTGTTTCTGGGCGGCGTAAATTCCGTGGGCAGTACCACTGATGCCAAACAGCTTGAGGGACTCAAAACCGCACTTTCCCGCAGCATCTCTCAATGCTACGCCGTAGAAGGCAAATATCCGGAGGACTTACAGTACCTGAAAGACCACTATGGTCTCACCTATGACGATTCCGCTTTTTTAGTTGATTACGATGCACTTGGCGGCAACCTGATACCGGAAGTAACAGTCCTGAAAAAGAATAACCGCTGAATTGGAGATTTTACCTATGAAACAGGAAAGAGATTTTATCGTAGATGTTTTGTTTGTGCTGGCTCTCTTTGGCGTCTTCACCATATCTGCCCTGGCTCTGGTATCCATTGGTGCCAACGTGTACCAGAATACCGTTAACGACATGGGCAGAAATTATGACAGCCGTACCGCCATTGCCTACATCACCGAAAAGGTGCGTAAAGCTGACAGTCTTTTGTCTGACGGCAGCAATGCGGTGTCTCTGGGTACCTTGGAGGAGCAGCCCGCCCTGGTCCTCCGGGAAGAGCTGGACGGCGTACGCTACTGCACTTACCTCTATCTCCATGAAGGCCGGCTGAAGGAACTGTATATGCGCGAGGATTCCTATCTGGGAAAGCATATGCTGGCTGCCGGACAGGATATTATGGAGCTGAAATCGCTGGAATATCAGCAGATATCTGAGAATCTGTTGTCAGTGACTATGACTGTAGATGACGACGAAACCAGACAGCTTTATCTCTCACTTCGCTGCAGATAATCCGATGAAAGGATGAAAAATAAGCATGAAGCATTCCAAATCCAGCATGTTTCTGATGGAACTGATTATAGCAATTTTGTTTTTTTCCCTGGCAAGTGCAGTATGTATCCAGCTTTTTGCCAAATCACATATCATCAGCAATGAGACTGTCAACCAGAATTATGCCATCTCCCAGGCTCAAAACCTTGCAGAAATCTGGTATGCCGCGGAGGGCGACCTGAACCAGGCAAGCCTGTTGCTGCAGGAGGGTTCTGTCTCGGAGGATGGTTCCAGTCTTATTCTGACGTTTGATGAGGACTGGAACCCCCTAAAGCCCAATAATGATACCGGGCAGCCCACTTATTTCGCAAAACTCATCAACACCGGCAATCCAGCTGAGGAAAATATGCTAAAGGCAAGAATATATGTATACTATCATGACGAAAACAAATCTCCTGTCTCTGATACAATGCTATACACCTTAGAGCTGATTCAGCATATTGGAAAAAGGAGGGGACAGTCATGAAAACAAAAAAGAAAGATTATTTCGGCATTAATGTAGGCACTGTTTCCATGGTTCTGATTTTTGTCCTGCTTTGTCTTGTGTCCTTTGCCGTACTTTCCATTGTCAGTGCAAATGCCGACAAAAGCTTAAGCGCCAAAATTGCCGACAGAACCGCGAACTATTACACTGCCTGTAATACTGCCCATACTTATCTGGCTGACACGGATAGGGAGCTTTCTGCTGCATATGAACAGTCAGCAGGTGAGGAAGAGTATTTCTCAAAGGTTGGCCATGACAAGTCCTTCACCATCCCCATATCGGACACCCAGACCCTGCTGGTAGAAATTGAGATTCTCTATCCCCAAACGGCTGATGACACTTTTTATCGCATTCGGAACTGGAAGGTATTTCTCGAATAACCTTTTTCCATTGCTCTGTTTATTGCTCTGTGTCGGAACAAAATACAGCGCAGAATTATGCCAAAAAAAGCCCTTCGGTTATAACCGAAGGGCTTTTCTCATGGCTAAATATCTGGTATGAAACAACTCCTTATCCTACTCTGCATCTGCAGAAACAGTCTCAACCGCTTCCTCAGGATTCTCCTGGAAGCTTACCTCTTCTCCGCCGAATTCCTCGAAGGAAATGGTTTCTGTCTCATCAGTGCTCAGCCTGGTATTGCGGTATCTCTTCATACCGGTACCTACAGGAATCAGCTTACCGATAATTACGTTTTCCTTCAGACCAATAAGGTTATCTACCTTACCCTTGATTGCAGCTTCGGTCAATACCTTTGTGGTTTCCTGGAAGGATGCTGCAGACAGGAAAGAATTGGTTGCCAGTGCTGCCTTGGTGATACCCAGCAGTACCTGTTTGCCCTCTGCAGGCTCCTTACCTTCCGCAATCAGCTGTTCATTCATATCCTCGTAGTCCAGAACATCTACCAGAGTACCGGGCAGGAACTCGGTATCACCATTGTTCTCAATGCGAATCTTCTTCAGCATCTGACGTACAATTACCTCGATATGCTTATCTGCAATGTCAACACCCTGCAGACGATATACTCGCTGAACTTCCCTGAGCATGTAATCCTGAACGGCACGGATGCCCTTAATCTTCAACAGATCGTGAGGATTTACGCTACCCTCTGTCAGTTCGTCACCAGCCTCCAGAATCTGTCCGTCAAGCACCTTGATACGGGAACCATAAGGAATCAGATAGGACTTGGATTCACCGGTCTCGTCATTTGTAATGACAACCTCACGCTTCTTCTTGGTATCCTTAATCTCTGCCTTACCGCCAAACTCTGCGATAATCGCAAGTCCCTTGGGCTTTCTCGCCTCGAAAAGCTCTTCGACACGGGGAAGACCCTGGGTAATATCGTCACCTGCCACACCACCGGTGTGGAAGGTTCTCATGGTCAGCTGTGTACCGGGCTCACCGATGGACTGGGCTGCAATGATACCTACGGCCTCACCCACCTGCACTGCTTCGCCTGTTGCCATGTTGGCACCATAACACTTTGCACAGATACCTACATGTGAACGGCAGGTCAGAATGGTTCTGATCTTTACGGCGGTTACAGGCTCACCCTTGTCATCCACGCCGACACTGAGAATCTTGGCAGCACGGCTGGGGGTAATCATGTGATTGTGCTTCACAATCATGTTGCCATCTTTATCAAAAATATCCTCGCAGGAATATCTTCCTGTGATTCTGTCCTTCAGACTTTCAATGGTCTCCTTGCCGTCAGTAAAGGCCTTCACGACGATTCCGGGAATTTCTGCCCTGCCCTCACAGCAGTCGGTCTCTCTGATGGAAAGCTCCTGAGAGACGTCAACCATTCGTCTGGTCAGATAACCGGAGTCTGCAGTACGAAGTGCGGTATCGGACAATCCCTTACGGGCACCGTGTGCAGACATAAAGTATTCCAATACATCCAGACCTTCACGGAAGTTGGACTTGATAGGCAGCTCGATTGTTCTACCTGTGGTATCGGCCATCAGTCCACGCATACCTGCCAGCTGTTTGATCTGCTGGTTGGAACCACGGGCACCGGAATCCGCCATCATAAAGATGTTGTTATACTTATCCAGACCGGCCAACAGTACGTCTGTCAGCTCCTTATCGGTCTCGTTCCATGTCTCTACTACTGCACGGTAACGCTCTTCCTCAGTAATCAGTCCGCGGCGGAAGTTTACGGAAATCTTATCCACGGTTGCCTGGGCTTCTGCCAGCATCTCAGGCTTTCTCGCAGGCACAGTCATATCGGAAATGGACACGGTCATGGCAGCTCTGGTGGAGTACTTGTAACCGATAGATTTCACATCGTCAAGCACTTCTGCTGTCTTCACCGCACCGTGAGTGTTAATTACCTTCTCCAGAATCTGCTTGAGCTGTTTCTTACCTACATGGAAGTCAATCTCATACTTGAGAGCCTCCTCCGGGTTGGAACGATCCACAAAGCCAAGGTCCTGAGGAATGATTTCATTGAACAGAAGTCGTCCCAGAGTTGTTTTTACCTTACCTTCCAGCACAGTTCCGTTGCTCATGGTGTAGGACTTGCATACATAGATGGTCTGATGCAGGGTAATGTCCCCATTCTCATAAGCCAGCAATGCCTGGTTCATGTTGGAAAAATAATGTCCGAACAAATCTCTCGGTCTGCAGATTACATGTCTGTCACCATCTGTAACATCAGAGAAGTGAATCATGTCATTTGCTTCAAGTCTGCCTTCCTGTACCTCTTTCCTGATTACCTCAATATCCGTGTAAACAGTATCGGAAACAGGAACAATACCATTTTTCTGGCTGTAGTCTGCAAGCTTCTCCATGGTCAGGTAATAAATACCCAGCACCATATCCTGAGACGGAACTGCCACAGGGCCACCGTCGGAAGGTTTCAGCAGGTTGTTGGGAGACAGGAGCAGGAAACGGCATTCTGCCTGTGCCTCTACGGACAGAGGAAGATGCACTGCCATCTGGTCTCCATCAAAGTCTGCATTAAATGCGGTACATACCAGAGGATGAAGCTTAATAGCCTTACCTTCCACAAGGATGGGCTCAAATGCCTGGATTCCCAGTCTGTGCAGTGTTGGTGCACGGTTCAGCATAACAGGATGTTCTTTGATTACCTCCTCAAGCACATCCCATACCTGGGTATCCATCTTATCTACAAGCTTCTTTGCATTCTTGATGTTCTGGCTGATTCCTTTGGAAACCAGCTCCTTCATGACAAAGGGCTTAAACAGCTCAATAGCCATTTCCTTGGGCAGACCGCACTGATAGATTTTCAACTCCGGTCCAACCACGATAACGGAACGTCCGGAATAGTCTACACGCTTACCCAACAGGTTCTGACGGAAACGACCGGATTTACCCTTCAGCATATCGGACAAAGACTTCAGGGCTCTGTTGCCGGGGCCTGTTACGGGACGTCCTCTTCTGCCGTTATCAATCAGGGCATCCACTGCCTCCTGGAGCATTCTCTTCTCGTTGCGTACAATGATATCGGGAGCACCGAGCTCAAGCAGTCTCTTCAGACGGTTATTTCTGTTGATGATTCTTCTGTAAAGGTCATTTAAGTCGGAGGTTGCAAAACGGCCGCCGTCCAGCTGTACCATGGGACGAATATCGGGAGGAATCACGGGAATTACATCCATCACCATCCACTCCGGTCTGTTGCCGGACTCACGGAAGGCTTCCACCACTTCAAGTCTCTTGATGATGCGGGCACGCTTCTGACCTGTGGACTCCTTGAGACCGGTCTTCAACTCTACAGCCTCGGCCTCCAGATCAATAGCCTGCAACAGCTCCTTAATTGCCTCTGCTCCCATTCCTACACGGAACTTATTTCCATAGGTTTCTCGGGCATCCTGATACTCCTTCTCGGAAAGTATCTGCTTGTATTCCAAATTGGTCTCACCTGCATCAAGTACGATGTAGGACGCAAAATACAGCACCTTTTCCAGCACCCTGGGAGACAAATCCAAAATCAGTCCCATGCGGCTGGGAATTCCCTTAAAATACCAGATATGGGATACCGGAGCCGCAAGCTCAATATGGCCCATACGCTCTCTGCGGACACTTGCCTTGGTTACCTCAACACCGCATCGGTCGCAGACAACACCCTTATATCTGATTTTCTTATACTTACCACAATGGCACTCCCAGTCCTTGCTGGGTCCGAAAATCCTCTCGCAGAACAGACCGTCCCTCTCGGGCTTCAGGGTTCTGTAATTGATAGTCTCAGGCTTTAAAACCTCGCCATGGGACCACTCACGAATTTTTTCAGGTGAAGCCAAACCAATCTTAATGGCATCAAATGTCATAGGCTGGTAATTTGTTTCATTTTTTACTTCTGGCATGAATGGCACTCCCTTCTATAATTAGCAATTATTCAAAATCATCACCTTCAAAATCATCAGCGACTTCTTCGGCATCGTAGTCGTCATCCTCGAAGTCATCTTCGGAGCTCATCAGTTCGCCGCTCTCATCATCAAATACCTGAGCCTGATAACCCATCTTTCCAAGGGAATCGCCGTCATAGTCGGTATCATACTTTTGATCCCCCTCCATCTCGGTACGGTAATCCACATCACCGTAATCAATGGTCTCCATGATTTCAACCTCAGTCTGATCCTCGCGCAGAACTCTGACATCCAGGCCAAGTGCCTGCAGCTCCTTCAGCAATACCTTGAAGGATTCAGGGATGCCGGGTTCAGGGATGTTGTCTCCCTTAATAATTGCCTCGTAGGTCTTTACACGTCCCACCACATCATCGGACTTCACGGTAAGAATTTCCTGCAGGGTGTATGACGCGCCATAAGCCTCCAGGGCCCAAACCTCCATTTCTCCGAAACGCTGACCGCCGAACTGGGCTTTTCCACCCAGGGGCTGCTGTGTCACCAGAGAGTAAGGTCCGGTAGAACGGGCATGAATCTTATCGTCTACCAGGTGATGCAGTTTCAGGTAGTGCATGTGTCCGATGGTTACGGGACTGTCGAAGTACTCACCCGTACGTCCGTCACGGAGACGAACCTTACCGTCGCGGGAGATAGGCACTCCCTTCCACAACTTTCTGTGCTCCCTGTTTTCTGACAGATAAGTCAGGACATCGGGAAGAAGCTCCTCGCCATGCTTGCTCTCAAAGGTCTCTCCCTTCCATTCCCTGCCGTCTGCAGTTGTATTCATTCCCTCTGCCTTCCACTGCTTTGCTTCCTCAGCATCAAAAGGCAGGTTCACATAATCGTTGGCCAGATCCAGGGTGTCCATAATATCGCGCTCGTTTGCACCGTCAAATACAGGTGTTGCCACATTGAAGCCAAGGGCTTTGGCGGCAAGGGAAAGGTGAATTTCCAACACCTGTCCGATATTCATACGGGAAGGCACGCCTAAGGGATTCAATACGATATCCAGGGGCCGTCCGTTGGGCAGATAAGGCATATCCTCCACGGGAAGAACTCTGGAAACCACACCCTTGTTACCATGACGACCAGCCATCTTGTCGCCCACGGAAATTTTTCTCTTCTGTGCAATATAGATACGCACTGCCATATTGACTCCGGGAGACAGCTCGTCACTGTTCTCTCTGGTAAATACCTTAGCATCTATGACAATACCATACTCGCCATGAGGAACCTTCAGGGAAGTATCACGTACCTCTCTTGCCTTCTCACCGAAGATTGCACGAAGCAGTCTCTCCTCTGCGGTAAGCTCTGTCTCTCCCTTGGGAGTTACCTTGCCAACCAGTATATCACCGGCACGCACCTCTGCGCCGATGCGGATGATTCCTCTGTCATCCAAATCCTTCAGTGCATCATCGCCCACACCGGGAACATCACGGGTAATCTCTTCGGGTCCCAGCTTGGTATCACGGGCCTCTGCCTCGTATTCCTCAATATGCACAGAGGTATATACATCCTCCTGTACCAGTCTCTCACTCAGAAGGACAGCGTCCTCGTAGTTATAGCCTTCCCAGGTCATGAAGCCGATCAACGGGTTCTTGCCCAGACCAAGCTCACCCTCTGCGGTGGAAGGTCCGTCTGCAATCACCTGGCCTGCCGCAACATGGTCACCCTTGAATACAATGGGCTTCTGGTTGTAACAGTTGGACTGGTTGCTTCTGGAGAACTTTGTCAGTCGATATTCCAGCTTCTCCCCATCATCAGCAGTCATCCTGATCAGATTGGAAGACACATAATCTACGGTTCCGGCCTTCTTAGCTACCACACACAGACCGGAGTCGACTGCCGTCTTGGTCTCCATGCCGGTACCCACTACAGGAGCCTCCGTGGTCAGAAGCGGAACTGCCTGACGCTGCATGTTGGAGCCCATCAGTGCACGATTAGCATCGTCGTTCTGCAGGAAAGGTATCAATGCTGTAGCAACAGAGAATACCATCCTGGGAGACACATCCATGTAGTCAAACATGGCACGGGGATATTCAGATGTCTCCTCGCGATAACGGCCGGATACGGTGGTACGTACAAAATGTCCGTCAGCATCCAGCTGCTCACTTGCCTGTGCTACATGATAGTTGTCCTCTTCGTCTGCAGTCATATAGACCACCTCTTTGGTAACCACAGGATTCTGGGGATCCGTCTTGTCAATCTTTCTGTAGGGAGCCTCCACAAAACCATATTCATTAATTCTCGCATAGCTTGCAAGAGAGTTAATCAGACCGATATTGGGTCCTTCAGGGGTCTCAATAGGACACATTCTTCCGTAATGGGAATAATGTACATCTCGAACCTCAAATCCGGCACGGTCTCTTGACAAACCTCCGGGTCCCAGTGCGGAGAGACGTCTCTTGTGCGTAATCTCTGCAAGGGGGTTATTCTGGTCCATGAACTGTGACAGCTGGGAGGAACCGAAGAATTCCTTCACTGCCGCAGTAACAGGCTTAATGTTTATCAGGGACTGGGGTGATATTTCATCCGTATCATGTGTGGTCATACGCTCACGTACCACTCTCTCCATCCTGGAAAGTCCGATACGATACTGATTCTGCAGGAGTTCACCTACCGCACGGATACGTCTGTTGCCCAGATGGTCAATGTCATCGTCATTTCCCAGACCGTACTCCAGATGCATGTTATAGTTGATGGAAGCAATAATATCTTCCTTTGTAATATGCTTGGGAACCAGCTCGTGAATATTCTTTGTGATGGCCTCTGCCAGCTTCTCGGGATCGGAGCCGTACTCCTCCAGAAGCTTTGCCAGAACAGGATAGTACACCTTCTCGTGGATGCCAAAATCTCTGGGATTGCAGTCCACATAATAGGTCATATCCACCATCATGTTGGAAAGAACCTTGACATTTCTCTCCTCTGTCCGAATATATACGAAAGGCACAGCTGCATTCTGAATGGTGTCTGCAAGCTCCGCGGTAACCTTGTCACCGGCAGAGGCAAGGATTTCACCTGTTCCGGGTTCCACCACGTCTGCAGCCAGAATCTGATGTCTGATTCTGTTTCTCAGAGCCAGCTTTTTGTTAAATTTATATCTGCCCACCTTGGCCAGATCATACCTACGGGGATCAAAGAACATTGCATTGATAAGACTCTCGGCACTCTCTACACTCAGAGGCTCTCCGGGACGAATCTTTTTGTACAACTCAAGAAGACCCTCCTGATAGTTCTCAGCAGTGTCCTTGGTAAAGCTTGCTTCAATCTTGGGCTCATCTCCAAAAAGCTCCCGAATCTCTTCATTTGAACCGATTCCCAGGGCGCGAATCAGCACGGTAACAGGAACCTTACGGGTTCTGTCCACGCGCACATAAAACACATCATTGGAGTCTGTCTCATACTCCAACCATGCGCCGCGGTTAGGAATTACGGTACTGGAGAACAGTCTCTTCCCCAGCTTATCATGACCGATTGCGTAGTAAATACCGGGAGAACGAACCAGCTGGCTGACAATTACACGCTCTGCACCGTTGATAACAAAGGTTCCGGTCTCTGTCATCAGAGGAAGGTCACCCATAAATATCTTATGTTCACTGATTTCTTCCTTCTCTTTATTATACAGGCGCACCGTCACAGTCAAAGGTGCCGCATAAGTGGCATCTCTCTCTTTGCACTCTTCAATAGAATATTTTACGTCGTCTTTGCTCAGTTCAAAGTCCACAAACTCCAGGCTTAAGGAGCCACTGTAATCTGCGATGGGAGAGATATCGTCGAAGACTTCCTTCAAACCCTCGTCAAGGAACCACTGATATGAATCCTTCTGGACTTCAAGGAGGTTCGGCATCTCCAGGACTTCTTCCTGCCTCGCATAACTCATACGCATAACCTTAGAACCGGCTACCGGACGTATTCTGTTTTTTTCCATTGACATTTCACCCCGTTCTTTCTGCTCATTTCACGCCGTCATGCTCCGTAAAAAAGGGCAAAAAATATCCACCACGCACAATGACGCATCGTTAATAATAACACAAATTTGTCAAGGGGTCAAGCATAAAAAATTACTTTTTGGAAAAAATATGGAAACTCAGAATAAAATCGAGCTGTAAATCTGTAGATTGAACAGAAACAAAAGACGGAAGGTAAGCAGACCAGGGTATATAAAGAACGGCTGTCTGCAATCCCACAGACAGCCGTTGTCAGAAACTTACTTAAGAGTAGCCTTTGCGCCAACTTCTTCAAGCTTCTTCTTGATTTCCTCAGCCTCTTCCTTGGAAGTGCCTTCTTTCACAACCTTAGGAGCGCCCTCAACAACGTCCTTAGCTTCCTTCAGACCAAGACCTGTGATCTCACGTACAACCTTGATAACCTTAACCTTCTCAGCGCCAACCTCGGTCAGCTCAACGTCGAACTCGGTCTTCTCCTCTTCAGCTGCTGCTGCGGGACCTGCTGCTGCAACCACAACACCTGCTGCTGCAGATACGCCGAACTCCTCTTCACAAGCCTTCACAAGTTCATTCAACTCTAATACGCTCATCTCTTTGATAGCGTCGATTAATTCCTGTGCTGTTAACTTAGCCATTTGTAATTTCCTCCATTTTGAAATTTTAATTTGTTTTACTGTTACTGCTTCTTTGCAGATGTCTTATTCAGCGGGAGCTGCTTCGGGAGCTGCCTCAGCAGCACAAGCGGAAGCTCCGCCTTTTTCTGCCAGCTGGTTCATGACACGAGCAAAATTGGTGACAGGGCTCTGCAGACTGCCAAGCAGCTTGGAAATGAGCACCTCTCTGGAAGGAATGTTTGCGATTTCTCCAATGCCCTTTGCATCGTATACAGTACCTTCAACTATGCCGCCCTTGATTTCAAGCTTGTCTGCTGTCTTAGCGAAATTCGCAATTACTCTTGCGGGAGCAGTTGCATCATCCTTTGCAATCGCTACAGCACTGGGTCCCTGAAAATACTGGGTCAGACCTTCGAATGCGGTATCCTTGAACGCACGAGTCATATAAGTGTTCTTGTAAACCTTATAGACAACTCCTGCTTCACGCAGATTCTTACGAAGCTGTGTGTCCTGTTCAACGGTAAGTCCGCGGTAGTCAACCACAACGATGGACTGAGCATCCTTAATATTCTCGGAAATCTCAGCCACGATGGGCTGTTTCAACTCAACCTTTGCCATTGTTTTACCTCCTTATAGATTTTATATGGGTTTTCCCCAGCCGAAAGGAGTTTATAAAAGAAAAACCTCCCTGAAGACAGGAAGGTAAAAAGTCTAAATAAAACTCTTTCCTCGGCAGGCGTCTCATGAGCTTACCCCGTCTCTTTGGCGATAAATTCGCAAATTCATTAAAATTGCGTCCTTATCAGGAAAAATCCGGGACCTGCTGTCTTCGGCTATCGTCTCACGACCTTGATAGAGTAACACATACACCGCCCGCTGTCAAGCATCTTTTGTAATTAATTGGAAGGGCATCCGATTATTGACCTTGTTAGTGTATAATTTTAATTGGCAAAAATAAAGGGAAGAAGTAAAATACCTCTT
>JBJENR010000065.1:0-15461 GCA_051880315.1 Acetatifactor sp. | reverse complement strand
AAGGGTTGAGAGGATTGTCTCATTTTAAATTGTGCTAATTAGATGCTAACACTAATGAGATGTGGTATGATTGTTAAGTGGGAGGTTTTAGATGGAATTCAAAATGTAAATCCTGGTTTACTTGCTTAAGAAGGGGTGAAAAATCAAATGAAAAACAAGATTCTATATGTGTCTGATTTAGATGGTACATTATTAAGGAATGATCAGACCACATCGGAGTTTACGAATAAAGTTATTAACTCATTAACGAAAAAAGGAATAGTTTTTTCTTATGCTACAGCAAGATCAATTTTTACGTCTTCCCAAGTAACTAAAGGTTTAGATGCAAAGATACCGGTTATTACGTATAATGGAGCCTTCATTGTAGACAATGCTACACGTGAAGTGATAGACGCGAATTATCTTGATCAGAATGTATATACTTTACTACGTGAGTTGTTTGCTGAAGGAATATATCCAACAATTTATTCCATAGTTGATGGGAAGGAACGATTTTCAAACTATCAGGCAAAAAGCTCAAAAGGGACTTTAGAATTTGCTGCATCGAGAAATGATGAGAGAAAAAGAATAGTAAATTCGGAAGAAGAGCTTATAGCAGGAGATATTTTTTATATATCCTGTATTGAAGCTCTGGAAAGAATTAAGCCATTTTATGATAAATATAAAGATATGTATCATTGTGTTTATCAAAAAGATATTTATTCAGGAGAACAGTGGTTTGAGATTATGTCAAAGAATGCTACCAAGGCAAGTGCTGTTCAAAGACTTAAGCAGATTACCCAAAGTGATTATGTCATAGTATTCGGTGATGGCATAAATGATTTGGAGATGTTTGAAATTGCCGATGAATGCTATGCTATGGCAAACGCAGTTCCGGAATTAAAAGCCGTAGCAACAGAAGTGATAGGAAGCAATGATAGTGACGGTGTTGCACATTGGCTGGAAATGAATATAGAAAAATATATTTGATGTTCAGAAAACTTGTCTGATAAAAGATTGTAATAAAAATATGATATTGATTTTCGATTATTTTGAAACATTGCTTAACAACAGGAGCATTGATTTTAACCGTGGCTTAAGGCCTTTATGGGAAAGGTATTATCAGGATAAATGCTCCTTTGAAGAGATAAAAGCATATGGTGAAAAGTTATTTGAGCATTTGCTTAAGCTACATAAAGAAGGGCGCGAGTTTGCATTTGTGAAAGAAGAATTGCCCCTGTATGCCGAAAAATATGGTGGCAATGTAATTCCCATGACAGTGGAAGAGGAAGCAGATTTTTTGATGTTATGTAATGATATGGAACCGGTGCCCGGTGTTACTGCTCTTCTGGAAAAGTGCAAAGAAAAACATATTCCCATGTATGTTCTTTCAAACAGTGGATTTCGTGGGGCGGCATTGATGGAGGTACTTCATAGATTCGGAATAGGAAAGTATTTTGAAGGTTTATGGTCCAGTGCGGATTTTGGCCGAATTAAGCCTTGTAAAGAATTATTTGATATGGCGATAGAGGAAATACTGCGGAAACATCCTGTGGAAAACAGAAAGAGCCTTCTTTTTGTAGGGGATATGTACGAGACGGACGTCAAGGGAGCCCATCGTTCCGGAATAAAGGTTGCATGGAATAATCGAAGAAATGAAATCGACACCAAGCAGCTTGCTACCTATAGCATTTCCGGAATGAAGCAGCTTCAGGAGATTGTAGAGCTTCAAGAAAGTGGTGTTGATATTCAAGTCATGAAATATGGTCATAGATATTGGAATGCAACAGCTGACCTCGCACAAAACTGCTCTTGGAGAGCCGGAGGACATCTTGCCAAATTGATGAGCGAAAACCTCTTTGAAGAGGAAGAGAGAGTATTGGTTGCCTTGGTAGACGGAGATATCGCCGGCTTTTGTACCTATGCGAAAAAGGATGAACTCCCGGAGGAATACGATTTTACGCCATTCATCGGATTTATGTTTGTGGCTGAAGGGTATCGGGGGAGACGGTTGTAGGAAAAGTTAATTTCTGCAGCTTGTAATTATGCCGCAAATAATGGGATCAGTAAGATATATATCATGAGTGGCGAGAGGGGGCTCTATGAAAAATATGGATTTGAATCTCTTGGAATGTACAAGACCATTTATGATACAGAGGACCGGCTTTTTGTGAAGCAGATTAATCATTGAGTGTGGAGAATACATAATAGACCTTAGACTAATATACCGGAAGATTCACAGCAGTTAAGAAACACATGGGACAATATTATGAATGATGCAAACCATCATCTGATTGTCTGTGAAATGGATGGTAAGATTGTGGCATCCTGCGTGTGCGTGGTTATTCCAAACCTCACAAGAAATGTTCGTCCCTATGCATTTGTTGAAAATGTGGTAACACATGGGGAGTATCGAAAGAAAGGATATGCTACGGCTTGCCTACATTTTGCTAAGAAAATCGCAGAAGAGAATCATTGCTACAAGATGATGCTGCTTACGGGTTCGAAGGAAGAGAGTACATTAGATTTCTATCGAAATGCCGGTTATAACAGCTCGGATAAGACAGCATTTATACAATGGATAGATATGTAAAATATGCATACACCTTATTTATCAGGACAGAAAGTGAGTGTTTGAGTTATGACAGGAAAGTTAAGAAATATGACGTCAATTTACTTATTAAAGGATGATAAAGTGCTGCTCTTATTCAGACAGGGCGGAAGAGTTGTAAGTAATGTATGGACAGGCTCTGCCGGAGGTCATTTTGAAGAATTTGAACTAAATGATGCAAAGGCTTGTGTATTAAGAGAGATGAATGAGGAACTGGGACTTCGTGAAGATGATATCCGAAATCTTTCTCTTAGATATGTTACCTTACGAAGAACGAAAGGGGAGATAAGACAGAATTATTATTTTTTTGCAATGCTGAAAGATGGCGTTAGTGATGATTTGGTCTCAAACGAAGGAGAATTGAAATGGTTTCCGCTAAATAAATTGAATGAACCGGAAATGCCATATACAGCAAGGTATGTTATGGATCATTATTGTTCAATCGGACAATATTCAGATAAGATATATACAGGTGTAGCAAATGAAAATGAGGTCATTTTTTTAGAGCTGCCAGAATTTTGACATATTGACAGAGGTGTAGGATGTTAAGGAACAGGGCGTGTTAAAGATTGCGTTAGAGGCAACGGATATGGAAAATTCGTTATTATGAAGACTTGGACACTGAAAAAGGGTGCTCTGAGCTTATGATTACGAAGACACTTGGTTTGGGAATCTTCTGGAATATGCAACAGAATCAGGAGACTCAAGAGGGTGCTGATTGGCAGGATGAAATGGTGGAGATAGGAGAAGCATTATGACGAGAGTATATTTTGTGCGTCATGCACAGCCGGAGCATGCTTGGAAGGAAGACAGAACAAGACCTCTGACAGAAGAAGGAAAGAGAGATTCTGCAATTGTATTAGAATTTTTGAAGGATAGGAAAATAGATGTGTTTTATTGCAGTCCATACAAGCGAAGCATGGATACCATTGCAGATGCGGCGGCATTTTTCGGGAAAGAGATCATAACAGACGAGAGATTGCGAGAGCGTGAAAAAGGTCCGGATGGTAATAACCATGGGATGTTTCAGAAACGCTGGGCAGACCATGATTATCATGAAGATGGCGGAGAATCTATTACTATGGTTCAGAAACGTAACATGGAAGCTTTAGACGAAATTTTATCAGACAATCAGGGGAAAGAAATTGTTGTGGGTACCCATGGTACTGCTCTTAGCACGATACTGAATTTTTATGATAATAGTTTTGGTTGTGAGGATTTCCTAAGAATTATAGATTGGATGCCATATATTATTGAATTGGACTTCGAAGGAAATAACATAATTGGTAAGCACGAGCATTGTCATGTGGAGAAGGAATTCAAGGGCAATCAGCGTGCGGATAAGAAGTGAAAAGTTTGCTGATGACTCGCATGATTCTTTCGAGGGAATTAATTTCTTGGTTTTTTCGACAGATTATGTTACATTTTACCTATGAGTGGCGTTGACAACAAACAGGTCAAACATATTAGGGAGAGCTGATCGAATTGAAGAAAAGCAGTCTGAAATTAAGCGGCGGTTATCTGGCGGCTTTATTGGTTATTATATTTGCAATCTTAACAGGGAGCGTTATAAATATTATTCTGGTTAGGCGTGCTGAAACGGAACAGATTGAAGCCGAGGGACAGATGCGGCTCAGCAATATTACGGCCCGGGTAGACAGCAGTCTTTATCGCTCCGAGTGTCTGCTTGACAGTGTGGCAATGCAGATAGAGCAGTTGAGCTCAATGGACGGAGATGTAGAGGAGTTCCTTGACGAATATTTTTGCCCCGAAACCATCGAAGATATCAAACTCAGATCTGACGGAAACTGTTTCAGTGCTTATGCGGCATATAATGGTGAGCTTTACATAAATGATTTTATTCCCGATGAGGATTTCATACTGGATGAGCGTTCGTGGTTTATCGGAGCAAAAAAACGAATGGGTGCTGTTAATATTACCGAACCGTATATTGATGCAAGCACCGGAAATATGTGTTACAGTCTTTCCAAAATGCTGGCGGACGGCTCAACCATCGTTGGGCTTGATTTTAATCTCAGCGAGATACAGCAGTATATTGAGGAGATGAATTCACAAGGTTCGGGGACAAGCTTTATTGTGGATTCCAACGGTATGATAGTGGGGCATTCGCAGCCGGAATATGTGGGCAGGGATTACCGGGAACTGGGTTTTTATTATGAGCTTGTCAACAAGGTTTTCATGCTTTACGGTGACTCTTTCGATTTCAAGGCTGACGATGCAAAATATAATGTGTTTTCGGATAAGACCAATTATGGATGGTATCTAGTGGTATGTGTACAATATGACGAAGAACATTCTTTGCTCAGAGGCAATACCTTGTATATTTCAGTATTCATGATGATTATCACAGTTGCTGTTGTAATATTCTGTCTGCATATCTGTCGTGAGAAGGCGAAGGCGGAAAACGCACTGGCTGCGAAGGACGAGTATCTGAGTAAAATGAGCCTTGATTTAAAGCGTCCGCTTTCCAAAATACTGAACCGTGCGGATATTCTCAGCAGTTCGGGAAATGACGGCAGAGATGCAGGAGATGAAATAAGCGATTCTGCAAAAGAGCTGAATCATTTGCTGGACAGCTTTATTACAGTGCCCGACAGCTATGAGCTTCAGGAAGCAAAAAAAGACAGAAAAAAAGTTTGGAAGAGCTCTGCCAATCATGTGATATGGATTGCAATTGTCACAGTTGTGCTTATTCTTACGGGTATTTTTGCATTTATATCCAATACAAAGACCCATGGTGAGCTTGGAAGAATCCGAATGGAACAGGAAACTGATATTTATCTTGCGCAGGTCAAGGAATGGACACTAAAAAATAAAACAGTCCTTGATGTGATTTCAGATAGTATTGCAGCACAGCCTCATTTTACGGATGACTATGCGTCTGCCATTGCGTACCTGGATAGAATTATATCGCAATATGACGATATTTCCGTAGCTTACATTTGCAATCCCGAGTGGGAGCATACGGTGCTTATGAACAACGGCTGGGAGCCTGAGGATAACTGGCATGTGGAAGATCGGCAGTGGTATGTGGATACCATGGCTTCCAAGGATAATTTCAATGTTTCCACACCTTATCTTGATGAACAGACGGGACTGTACTGTACGACGCTCAGCAAGATTGTTTATGACGAAAAAGGCAATTTTATCGGCGTTCTTGGGATTGACTATTACCTTGACAAGCTTATCGGCATCCTTGGAGAAAGCTATACTGATACAGGATATGCTTTCTTGACGGATGTGGAGGGAAATATTCTCAATCATCCCAACGAGGAATACCAGATGAAGCCCGGTCATTCGGTAAATGCCGCAGATGTCTGTTATAGAAAAGCCCTTTCGGAGATAGGCAGTGATTATGCATTGTTCACGGATTATGACGGTGTACAAAAAGCGTGCTATGCAATGAAGGAAGATATTTCGGGCTTTAATGTATTTGTTGTGAGAGGCATGTTCGATGTTATGGGCAGTGTCATTTACTCAGATCTGATATATATTGTGATATTTGCGATATGTATCATTGTTGTAAATGTGATTATGTACGGGCTTACCATATGGCAGGCAGGGGTTAACAGAGAGCTGAAAGAGGCTGCCGACAAGGCAATCAGTGCGGGTAAAGCCAAAAATGATTTCCTTGCCAATATGAGTCACGAGATAAGAACTCCTATCAACGCTGTCCTGGGTATGAACGAAATGATTATGCGTGAATCAGACGAAGAGAACATCGTGGAATATGCCGCAAATATTCAGAGCTCGGGAAGAACACTTCTCTCCATTATCAATGATATCCTGGATTTTTCGAAGATTGAATCCGGGAAAATGGAGATTGTCCCTGTTTCCTATGATGTCAGCTCTCTTGTGTATGATCTCGTAAACATGGTCAGGATCAGAGCGGAGAAGAAAAATCTCAGATTTATTCATGAAATTGATGAGAGCATCCCGTCGGTTCTTTATGGTGACGATGTACGAATCAGGCAGGTGATTACCAATATTCTTACAAATGCAGTCAAATACACTCCCGAGGGCTATGTCCGGCTGAGAATGAAGGTACTGCATATAGAGGGGGATATTTTAAAGCTGGAGGTCAGTGTAACGGATACGGGAATCGGTATCAGGGAAGAGGATATGGATAAGCTCTTCGTTTCCTTCCAGCGTCTGGATCAGGAAAAGAACCGCAGTATTGAGGGGACGGGCCTGGGAATGTCCATTGTTCAGCGTCTGCTTGACATGATGGGCAGTGAGCTTAAGGTTTCCAGTGTTTACGGTTCAGGTTCTACCTTTTCTTTTGAACTGGAACAGCGTATTGTACAAGCTGAGCCCATCGGTGATTTTGAGCAGCGGTTCAAGATGGCGGCGACAGAGCATACTTCCGACGGCGTCGTCCGTATTGCACCGGATGCACGAGTACTGGTTGTTGACGATAATGAAACCAATCTGTTGGTGGCAAAGAGCCTGCTGAAGCGTACGAAGGTAAAGCTTCACACAGCTCCCAGCGGTGCTAAGTGTCTTGAGTTGTTAAGAAGCAACAGCTATGATATTGTTTTCCTTGATCATATGATGCCGGAAATGGATGGTATTGAGACCCTGATGAAAATCAAAGAGGAAAACCTTGCACCAAATACCTGTTTTATTGCACTTACGGCAAATGCAATCCATGGAGCAAGACAAAGCTATCTCGATGCAGGCTTTGATGATTATCTGTCCAAGCCGTTTACGGGTATGGATATTGAAAGATGTCTTTTCGGACATATTTCTGCCAGCCTTTGCAAAGAAGAAATAAAGACTACAGAGGAAAAAACCAAAGAGCCTGCGCAAAAGGCTGATGAGACGGGAAATAATATCCTTTTCAGTCCTGAAGACGGAATGAAATATACGGACGGTGATGTTGAGACCTATCACAATATTCTTGCGCTTTACGTCAGAAAAGAGCCTGAGCTTTCAATGCGTATTGAGCAGTTATGTCGTGAGAAGAATTGGAAGGATTACGTGATTGAGGTTCATGCGCTGAAAAGCTCATCTCTTACCATTGGTGCAAGGCAGCTTTCCGAGCTTGCAAAGGAGCTTGAGCTTTCCGGCAAGGCAGGCAATTATGCTGTAATCGAAGAAAAAAATGGAGAGTTGCTTACTCTTTACAGGGAAGTTGCGGAGTTGGGAAAGGAATATCTCGGGGAACGGAACATCCGGAAGGAAGAAGCGCAATCTG
The DNA here is from genome assembly GCA_051880315.1 of Acetatifactor sp. Classification (GTDB taxonomy): domain Bacteria; phylum Bacillota; class Clostridia; order Lachnospirales; family Lachnospiraceae; genus Acetatifactor. The sequence goes on along the minus strand of JBJENR010000065.1, from coordinate 7,650 downwards.
AAAAGATACAGACGGAAGAGATAGCGGTGGAAGTGGCAAAGGAACATTTTAAAGCGGTTCGGGAAGCCTGCCTTGCATATGATTCCGATGAGATCGAAAGATTGTGTGGTGAGATATCCTGCTACTCAGTAAATGGTCAGCCTCTGAAAGCTATGCTTGATGAGATCCTGGCGGCTGCAGAGGACTTTGAATATGAAGCGGCTGCCGGCATGGCGGAAAAATATACTGAAATGCTTTGAGGAATATGGGAGGAACAATCATGAAGGTATTCAAGAAAATAGGCAGCTTTTTTATGGCAATGGTTCCGTTCCTTGTTTATGTGGCAGTGCAGTTCATCGGTGGATTATTAGGTATATTATTGGCCATTGCTGTAGAAATGATGTCAAGTTCGGCGATTCCTGAAACGATTTCTCAGGAAAGTGTGTTTATTATTACAATTGTATTGAACTCTGTCTGTTTCGTGGCAGCCTTCCTTGAAATGAAAATACATAGATTGCGTTTCAAGGATCTTATTCCTGTCAGACAAAAGGTCAGAGTTTATCTTTGGGCTGTATTATTGTCTCTGGGCACGTTTTTTGTCCTGAAATTTGTTGAGATGATCTTTGCCCGGGGGACAGGAGCGACAAATACAGAGTCACCACAGGAAACGGCGGTGGGTATGATCGTCATTACATATATTGCTTACCTGACGGAATGTTTGTTAGATGAGTTTGTTTTCAGAGGACTGATGGTCAAGACCTTTGAAAAGCGATTTCCTGTCTGGGTTGCTGCTGTCGCAATCACTGTATCATTCGCACTGCTACACTCTGAATACGGCATATGCTATAGCATTTTGTTTGGTGCAGTTCTTATGTTTATCCGGTATAATTCGGTGACCTAACATTGTGCTTTATGGTTCATCTTCTGGTGACCTTTTTGTCCGTTACTATGTCCCTGGTGAATCCGGGGAACTACGAAACGGTTATCAATATCGGAAGCGCTGTGGGGATTGTGCTTGTTGTTTTTTCAATGTTCTTTATGATGAAATCTGCATCAAAGACGGTTACCTCAGCTTGAATCTTTGCAATTTTGTATTGAAATATCTGGGTGAGGAAGATATAATACTTCTTGTAATTCAGGGTGAATTGGGGGCACCACTCTTCACCGACATCAAAGGCGCCGGATATAATATCGTTGGTTAGATATGTCCGGGCGCAGAATATGGAAACTGATAAGCGTTTATGGACCGGCATATCCATAAGCGCTTATTTTTATTCCCATTTTGAAATTGCATTTCGCCAAAAGGGTATATTTTAAGCCAAGGAAGAGGAAAGGAGAAGAGAATGGTCACCGTCAACGGAGAAAAGAAAGAAATTGCAGGGAAGAATCTGTATCAGTATCTGAAGGAAAAGGGCTTTGAGATTAGCAGGGTCGTAGTGGAGAGAAATCTTGAAATCGTACCGAAGGATGAATTGGAACAAATCACGATTCAGGAGGAGGATTCCATCGAAGTCCTCCGTTTTGTGGGAGGCGGCTGATGAACCGAGAGATTTTAGAGCAGGCATTTGATGCCAGATTTCCGTCAGAAATGAAGAATAAGCTTCGAAATGCCCGGGTAGCCATTGCCGGTCTGGGAGGTCTGGGCTCCAATCTTGCCGTCATGCTTGCGCGGAGCGGCGTCGGTCATATCGGGATGGTTGATTTTGATGTGGTGGATGTTACCAATCTGAACCGGCAGGTCTATGGAATCCCCCATGTCGGTAAATACAAAACAGAAGCATTAAAGGAGATTCTGGATCAGATTAATCCGTATCTGGATTATAAATTCCGAAGAGAAAAGGTAACTAAAGATAATATCCGGGAGCTGTTTACGGGGTATCCGATTGTGTGCGAAGCCTTTGATCAGGCCGACCAGAAAGCCATGCTGGTGCAGGAGGTACTGATGCAATTTCCCAAAACGTTTGTGATATCCGGAAACGGTATGGCGGGATTCGGGGATGCGAATGACATTGGGACTCGAAAAATGATGAAACACCTTTATGTATGCGGCGATGAGAAAACAGATATCACAGACGGAGTCGGACTGATGTCCCCCAGGGTGACGCTCTGCGCAGCCCATCAGGCAAACAAAGTATTGCAGATTATTTTAGAGGAAAAAGGAGAATAGTGTAATGGAAGATAAATTGATACTCGGTGGAAAAGAGTTTAGCAGTCGTTTTATTTTAGGCTCGGGCAAATATAATATCAATCTGATCAAGGCGGCAGTGGAACAGGGAGGTGCGGAGATTATTACTCTGGCGCTGAGAAGGGCCAATACCCGGGAAAGCGAAAATATCCTGGACTATATTCCCGAAGGAGTCACCTTACTGCCAAATACTTCGGGTGCAAGAAACGCCGACGAAGCCGTCCGTATTGCCAGATTAAGCAGAGCCATGGGCTGCGGGGATTTTGTAAAGGTAGAGATTATGCGGGATGCCAAGTATCTCTTTCCGGATAATCAGGAAACCATCAGGGCAACGGAGATTCTTGCCAAGGAAGGATTCGTGGTACTTCCTTATATGAATCCGGACCTGAATGTAGCCAGAGACCTGCAAAACGCCGGCGCGGCAGCAGTGATGCCGCTGGCGGCTCCCATCGGAAGCAACAAGGGACTGGCTACCAAGGAAATGATTCAGGTATTGATTGACGAAATTGATCTCCCCATCATTGTCGATGCCGGTATCGGAAAACCCTCCCAGGCCTGCGAGGCTATGGAAATGGGAGCCGCAGCCATCATGGCAAACACTGCCATTGCCACGGCAGGTAATGTGCCCGAAATGGCAGCAGCCTTCAGGCTTGCAATTGAGGCCGGAAGGAAAGCATACCTGACAGGCATGGGACGTGTTCTCGCAAGAGGAGGAAGTGCCTCCGACCCGTTGACAGGATTCTTGAGATAAAGGAGTTAGGAAGATGAACGAAGAGAATCAGGTTTACTTTATCGACAGTGATGTTCTCCCGCCCGAGGCACTGGAGCGCAAGCACAGGCTGGAGCAGGATCCGTCTTGTCGGACGAATCATATGGAATACATGCCGGGAATGCAGGTGATTTCTTCTGACATTCAGGGTAGGGTTTTAGAAGCCATGAAAGCTTATGAGTATGATTCCTATACGGCGGCAGATGTGCAGCGTGCCCTTTCCAAGGCTTCCTGCAGTATCGAAGATTTCAAGGCGCTGTTATCGCCCGCGGCAGCTCCTTTTCTGGAACAGATGGCGAGAAAAGCGGAAGAGATTACGAAGAACCATTTTGGAAACACGGTCTATATTTTTACTCCCCTTTATATCGCAAACTATTGCCAGAATTATTGTGTATATTGCGGATTTAATTGCTATAACAATATTCGCCGCAAGAAGCTTTCCTTCGAAGAGATTGAACATGAAATGCAGGTCATTGCCAAGACAGGAATGGAAGAAATCCTTATGCTGACAGGGGAAAGCCGCACCTATTCCGATGTGCAGTATATCGGAGAAGCGGTAAAGATTGCAAAGAAATATTTCCGCAATATCGGAATCGAAATATATCCTGTCAATGTGGATGAATATCAGTATCTCCATGAGTGCGGTGTGGATTATGTCACGGTATTCCAGGAGACCTACAACCCGGAAAAATATGAGACCCTGCATCTTCTGGGACATAAGCGCGTATGGCCTTACCGTTTTGATGCCCAGGAACGTGCCATCATGGGGGGAATGCGGGGGGCGGGATTTTCAGCCCTTCTGGGTCTGGATGATTTCAGAAAGGATGCCCTGGCAACGGCTCTCCATGTATACTATATCAATCGCAAGTATCCTCATGCTGAGCTTTCCTTGAGCTGCCCGAGGCTTCGTCCCATTGTGAATAATGACAAAATCAATCCCAGAGACGTGGGAGAAAAGGAGCTTTGTCAGGTGCTCTGTGCTTATCGAATTTTCCTGCCCTTTGTGGGGATCACGGTTTCCAGCCGTGAAAGCAGTGAGTTCCGAAACGGAATCACCAAAATCTGTGCAACCAAGGTATCCGCAGGGGTATCCACCGGAATTGGCGATCACGAAGAAAAGTACGAAGGAACGTCAGATGCAGACGTTGGGGACGAACAGTTTGAGATTAATGACAGTCGCTCCTTTGACAGAATGTATCATGATATGGAACAGGGAGGCCTTCAGCCTGTGCTGAACGATTATATCTATGTTTAGGGATACCATCGCAATCACAAACAGAAATCTGATAAAGGGGGATTATTTGGAGCAGATACGCAAGGTGGTCTCCCTCCATCCTTACGCGTTGATTCTTCGGGAAAAGGATTTGACGGACGAGGCATATGAGGAACTTGCCGGGAAAGTGCTGCAAATCTGTGAGGCGGGAAATGTTCCCTGTTTTCTGCATTCCAGGTATTTAGTTGCAAGGAAACTGGGGTGTAGGAACATCCATCTGTCCCTGTCAGATCTGAGAGCGTGTAAGGATTCTGTGCGAGAATTTGAGCAAATCAGTGTGTCCTGTCATAGCTTGGAGGATGTGGAATATGCCATCCAACATGGTGCCACTCAGATTATTTTGGGTACTATTTTCGAAACCGAGTGCAAAAGGGGACTAAAAGGTCGGGGACTTTCCTTTGTGAGGGAGGTTGCTTCTTATTGCAGGTTGCATGGTGATATTCCTGTCTTTGCCATAGGAGGTATTACACCGGATAATATAGAATACGTCAAAGAAGCCGGGGCGCGGGGCGGATGTATGATGTCATATCTGATGAGGATGAGATAGTTTCATACCCACATTTTTATATAATACCAAGAATATAAATCAGTAGAATACATGCCGGCAGGAAATAGGTGAAGATTGGGCGCATCCAGATGTGAACCTTCATGCCGCGACCGGTATTGGCTTCTTTGATAAAGGCGTCCCAACCCCAGCCAAAACGAGAGTTTACACAATAGATATTGAAGAGGAACGCACCCAAAGGAAGTATGTTCGTACTTACGATGAAATCCCAGAAATCCAGGAATACAGTGTCCTCACCAAAGGGATGGAAGGGGATGACGGAGAATCCCAAAGCGGTAGTCAGGGAAATCAGGGCGATACCTATTCCGCAGATGAGGCATCCCTTTTTGCGGGACCATCCGGTCAGTTCTCGCACGCAAGCCAGAATGTTTTCGCACACAGCAAGTACGGTAGAGAATGCGGCGAATATCATAAACAGGAAGAAAAGTGTGCCCCAGACTCTTCCACCGCTGATATTTTGGAATACGACTGCCATGGTATCGAACAGAAGAGAAGGTCCTGCAGTAACCTCCAACTGAAAGGAAGCACAGGAGGGGAAGATGATAAGTCCGGCTACAATTGCCACAAAAGAATCTATCAGGATAACATTTAAGCTTTCTCCCATGAGAGAACGGCTCTTGTCAATGTAGCTGCCAAAGATAGCCAGGGATCCCATACCGATGGAAAGGGTAAAGAAGGCCTGATTCATGGCAGATACGATAACGTTTGGAGTAATGAGGGAAAAATCAGGAACAAGATAAAATTGATATCCCATACTGCTTCCGGGCAGAGTCACACTTTTGGCTGCCAGAACAATCATGAGGACCAAAAGAACTGACAGCATGTTTTTTGTCACTTTTTCTAAGCCGTTCTGCAGGTTGAAAGTGAGAACAAAAAATGCAAGTGCAACTGTAATCAGCATGTAACTTACATTCACAGATGGTATGGAAATCATCTGGGCAAAGCCAAGATTGGCATAGTTACCTGTCAGGAAGGAGAAGAAATAATACATCATCCACCCCGTGACTGTGGTGTAGAAGGCCATCAGACAGATATTTCCAAGCATAGCGAGATAACCATGGATACGCCAGGGTTTCTTTTCGGGCGTTAATACCTGATACATTTTTACAGGACTTGCCTGAGAAGCCCGTCCCATGGCAAATTCCATGGTCATGACCGGAAGCCCGAGGATTAACAGAAACACTGCATAGAGCAGTACAAAAGCGCCTCCTCCGTTTTGTCCTACCATCCAGGGAAACTTCCATACATTTCCACAACCTATGGCGCACCCTGCACTCATCATAATGAATCCCAGACGGGATCCGATTTTATCTCTTTTCATAGATGAATTTCCTTTCTTATTTGAAGGTGAATTTTTGTCTCATATTTATTTAGTAGATTGGGGTTATGTTTTGAAGTTCATCACCTTCTACTTCAAATCTCCATAGGGAGTGTCCGGGAAGTCGATGTTCTGTCATATAGTATTTGACGTCAACTTCAGAAATGTAATAAGGGGTACCACCGCCGATAAATATTTGAATCATACCGGCCATTTCGGCAGGAACAGGATACTCCTCAACGATGGTAAAAGAACGGACATAAACACCGTCCAATTTTTCGATTTTTTTTTATCTGTAAGACAAACCGGATGATAATTGGTATCATCCGAGTTACAGATGTCAGTGTCATTATAATCTCTTTTGAATAAATACATTTCTCCGGTCATGGAACTCTATACATAAAAGTCCGATTTGCTTCATTAAACTGAGTAAAATGAGGTCGGAAGCCAAGGAGTTCATAAGTCTGTGTGTTGATGAAATGTCCATTATATTGTTCATATACCGCAACTCGATTGTTTTCGGTATCATCAATCAGATAGACAGTTCCATCACCGGCGATGGAGTGTGGCATGTAAAACTCACCCGGTATTACATTCTACTGACTGACAGGAACTTCCAAATTATCGTGATAGATAACCTGATTATGGTAACAATCTACCGGAAAATAGGTATCGAATATCTGATTTGGAACATCCCAAAAGGGGGATGGATATAAGTGAGAAAACTGTGATACATGTACACAATAAGTTATTAAATAGGCTTCTTTTTTATCTGTGGATTGTACATTCATGCTTTTTTCTCTAAATATGATTATATCATGATAAACGTAGATTGTATATTAAATATTAGGGCATTCTGCATTTCAGGTTGTTGATGCAGAATAACTGATGTTGTGATATACTTAGTAAGATAAGTTAATAGGTTTGGTAATCGGTATTTGCGGGACTGGTAAATGTTCATCCTACGGAGCGTGGGTTCCAATTCCTATTGTCGGATGATATTATTTTCTTTATTTGAAGCAGTAATAATATTACTTGACAATAGGAAGGGAGATAAGAAATGAATCAGATTAAGATAGGTAAATTTATTGCAGAGCTTAGAAAAGAACGCGGCTTTTTACAAAAAGACATTGCGACAAGATTAGGAATCAGTGAAAAGACGGTTTCTAAATGGGAATGCGGGAATGGTGCAGGCGGATATGGCATCAAGGCTTCTGGCGTGGTTTGAGAATCATATTGAGGAATTGAATGATAAACTGCGTGAACTTAGTATGCAGGTTACTTATCAAAAGAAGATGGCTAATTATTATGATTCGCAAGGGCGTTTGCTGCAGTACCCGACGAAGAGGCCGATGAGAATTATGGCACTTACAAAGATTGCTGATTGTTTTGAATTTGGAAGGCAATATACAGAAAAAGAAGTAAATGCAATTATTAAGCAGAATATATCATTTTCAGATATTGAACTGGTTCGCAGAGAAATGTTTCAGTTAAAACTAATTGGAAGATTAAGAGATGGCTCGGCTTATTGGAGAGAATCATAACTTTTGCATTGAGATCG